>NZ_JBMNDR010000038.1:0-83014 GCF_052543235.1 Streptomyces sp. SAS_272
CGGTGCGGGGTCCACCCCGCACCGGGCCGGTTCCAGTCGAGGAGTACACGAGATGGGACTGACCGCGAAGATCCGCACGCGGGACGGGTGGGCCGTGTCGCACGCGGTCGTCACGGTGACGGACATGACGGGCGGCCAGGTGCTGCGCGCCGAGGCCGACGCGGAGGGGGCCGTGCGGGACGCGACCGAACTCGCCCCCGGGGCCTACACGGTGATCGTCACCGCCGTCGGGTACGCGCCCG
The DNA here is from genome assembly GCF_052543235.1 of Streptomyces sp. SAS_272. Taxonomy (NCBI): domain Bacteria; kingdom Bacillati; phylum Actinomycetota; class Actinomycetes; order Kitasatosporales; family Streptomycetaceae; genus Streptomyces; species Streptomyces sp. SAS_272. Next base: position 243 of record NZ_JBMNDR010000038.1, read on the forward strand.
CGGCCTCCAGCGCGATCGTCACGGCGAGCGGAAGGGCGGAGGTCGGGACCGTGACCCTGGCCCGGCAGGGCGGCTCGGAGCTGCCCCCGCCCGGCCCCTGGACCGTCGACCCGGCACACTCCGCCGTCGGGGCGGTCGCCCAGCACCTGGGCATCTCCAGCGTGCACGGCAGGTTCACGGAGTTCGCGGCGGCCGTCGAGGTCGCCCCGGACGACGTCACGAAGTCCCGGGTCGAGGCCGTGATCCGGGCGGCCTCCATCGACACCGGCAACGCCGTGCGCGACGCCCATCTGCGCTCGGCGGACTTCCTGGACGTCGAGCGGTACCCGGAGATCGTCTACCGCTCGGGCGGACTGACCCCGGCCGGCCCCGACCGCTGGACGGTCCACGGCGAGCTGACCATGCGCGGCGTCGCCCGTCCCGTGGAACTGGACCTTGCCTACCTCGGCACGGGCTCCGACCCCTGGGGCGGCACCCGCGCCGCCTTCCGGGCGACCGCGCAGCTGCGGCGCGAGGACTTCGCCATGAACTACAACCAGGTCGTCCAGGCCGGCATCGCGGCCATCGGGACGACGCTGAAGGTGGAGCTGGACGTCCAGGCGGTCCGGGGGGACGCGCTACCGCCGCTCGAGGCTTAGCGACGGCCGGCCACAGCGCCGGCGAGAACGGGCAGCGGCAGAACGACGACGCCACGGGGATGCCTGCGGCCACGCCCCCGCACATGCCCACGGCCACAACCAAGGCGACGGCCCCGCACATGCCCACGGCCACAACCAAGGCGACGGCCGCAGGCGCCGTGACGGCACAGGCGACGGCACAGGCGACGCCGCAGGCGCAGGCACGGCAGGGTCAGCCGGATGGGACGTCCCGCGGCCTAGGCTGAGGGCATGGCACCGAACATCGCGACGAACACCAAGGTCTCCCTGGACGAGCTGCTGGACTTCGTCCGTCCCCGTCACCGGGCGATCCTGCTGACCCGGCGTGCCGACGGCAGCCCTCAGGCGTCGCCGCTGACCTGCGGGGTCGACGACTCGGGGCGCATCGTCGTCTCCACGTACCCCGAGCGTGCCAAGACGCGCAACGCCAAGCGGGACACGCGCGTAGGCGTCCTCGTGCTCAGCGACGACTGGAACGGGCCGTGGGTCCAGATCGACGGCGCCGCCGAGGTGGTCGACGCCCCCGAATCCGTCGAGCCGCTCGTGGAGTACTACCGCAACATCGCCGGCGAGCACCCCGACTGGGACGAGTACCGGCAGGCCATGCGGAAGCAGGGCAAGTCGATCATCCGGATCACGCCGGAGCGTTGGGGCCCGGTGGCCACCGGCGGTTTCCCGGCACGCCTGGTCGCCGGCGCCGACGAGTAGGCCCCACCCCGGCCGGGGGGCCGCCGCGTGCGGTCCGTCAGCAACGGTCCGTCAGCCGCGGTCGGCCATCGCCTCGATGCCCGCGATCAGCAGGTCCAGAGCGAAGTCGAAGTCGCGCTCCCACATCTCCTGCACCGTGTCGCCGCCGCGGGCCGCCATGATGTCTCCGGCCTCCTTGACCACGTCGGCGGCCGGGGGGACCTGGCGGACCTCGCTCATCGCGTGGCGGAAGTAGTCGTCCGGGGCCATGCCGACGGCCGTGCAGCGGGCGCGGAAGTGGCCCTCGATGGTGCCGAAGCCGTACACGAACTGGAACACGGCGGCGACGGCCGCCCCGAGGCCGCGCGTCGGGACGCCGGTGCGGCGTACCACGCGCTGGACGACCCGCGTGAAGGCGAGGTGGTCGGGCCCGACATTGAGGAACGTGCCGGCCAGCGGCGACAGCCAGGGATGCCGGACCAGCAGGTCGCGGTAGGCCCGGGCGAGCGCGCGCAGCTGGTCGCGCCAGTCCACGTCCTCGTCCGCCGGATCGGGCAGCAGGTCCGCCAACTCGCCGAAGGCGGCGTCGAGGGCGAGTTCGAGCAGGTCGTCCTTGGTGTCGACGTACCAGTAGACGGACATCGCCGTCACGTTCAGCTCGGCCGCCAGCCGTCGCATGGAGAACCCGGCCAGCCCCTCGGCGTCCAGCAGCCGCACGGCGGCCCCGGTGATCCGGTCCCGGTCGAGCCCGGAGGGCTGGCCCCCGCCGCGTCCGCGGCGACGCGCCTTTCCTTCCAGCCACACGCTGGTGTGTGCGGCGGGGTCCTTGGCGGTCTCGGCCATCGCGCGGCACCTTCCTGAACTCCCGGTCACTGAGGACGATGCTAAGCGGCGGCCGGCGCTCCGCAGGGGCCCCACCGGGCTGCGGCCCCACCGTCCCGGAGGACGACGACAGGGCGGTGGCAAGCGAAAGCGAGCCACCGCCCTGTCGGAGGAAACCCGCGACTTCGAGTCCGTCCTCGGGACCCTCGTCAGCCGCTCGCCTTCTGGGTCAGGTCGTAGAAGGTGGACGAACCGACCGTCACCTTCTTGAAGTTGGCCTCGACCCAGGAGGTGATCTGCGAGGACGTGCCGCTGCTGCTGCCGCCGCCCATGCCGCCGCCGGACCCGCTGCTGATGAAGTAGTGGACCTCCCCGTCGGCCACGTACTGCTTGAACTGCGCCAGCGTCGGGGACGGGTCGGTGCCGTTGAAGCCGCCGATCGCCATCACCGCGTCGCCCGTGGCGAGCTGGTAGCTCGCGGCGTTCTGGGCGCCGATCGCCGCCGCGGCCCACGTGTACTTCCCCGAGTCGGCCTCCAGGAGCTTCTTGGCCTCGGCGGAGACGCTCGCGCCGTTCAGCAGGCCGCCGACGCCACCGCCGCCGCCCATGCCGCCGCCGTCACCGGTCTGTCCGCCGGGCATGCCGCCCTGTTGGTTCTGACCCTGCCCCTGCGTACCGCCGTTGCCGTTCTGGGTGGTGCCGTTGCCGTTCTGCCGGCTCTGGCCCGGCATGCCGCCACCGGGGAAGCCGCCCGTGCCGCCGCCCTGCTGGTTCTGGCCCTGGTTCTGGCCTTGGCCCTGGTTCTGCGTGGTGCCGTTGCCGGTGCCGTTCTGCCGGCTCTGGCCGCCGGGGCCGCCGCCGAAGCCGCCCCGGCCACCACCCCCCGGACCGCCGCCCATCATGCTCGCGCCGGCCGGACCGGCGGTGACGATGGAGCCGGTGTGGCCCTCTTGCAGCGTGCTGAGGGTGTACGCCGTCGGTCCGGCCAGCGCGGCCACGAGGCCGACGGAGGCCGCCGCCAGAGCGAGCTGCCGGTTGATCCGGCCCGCGAAGACCAGGCCGAGCGCGGCGGTCAGCCCGCCGAGCAGCACCAGCCACTTCAGCCAGGGCAGGTAGTCGGGGGTGCGGTTGAGCAGCACGTAGCTCCAGGCCGCCGCCGCCACGACCGAGGCCGCGAGGGTGAGCGAGGCCCAGATCTCGGACCGCTTCTCCCACAGGACGCCGGCGCCCATGCCGATCACGGCCGCCATGTAGGGGGCGAGGGCCACCGTGTAGTACTGGTGGAAGATGCCCGCCATGTAACTGAAGACGGCCGTCGTGATCAGCAGGGAGCCGCCCCAGACCAGGAACAGGCCTCGGGTCGTCGACGTCCGCTTCAGCTTCCGGGTCGCCGCCAGGCCGCCGACGAGCAGGACCAGCGCGGCCGGCAGCAGCCAGGAGATCTGGCCGCCGATCTCGGAGTTGAACATCCGGTCCCAGCCGGTCTCGCCCCACTGCCCGGTGTTCCCGCCGCCACCGCCGCCGCCGACGCTGCCGGTCTCCTCGCCGTTGAGGCGGCCGAGACCGTTGTAGCCGAAGGTCAGCTCCAGGAAGGAGTTGTTCTGCGAGCCTCCGATGTACGGGCGGGAGGAGGCCGGCCACAGCTCGACGATCGCGACCCACCAGCCGCCTGACACGATCACCGCGCCCGTGGCGACGGCCAGTTGGCCCAGCCGTTTCCTCACCGGCACCGGCGCGCACACCGCGTGGACGAGCGCGAGGGGCGGCAGGATCAGGAACGCCTGCAGGGTCTTGGCGAGGAACGCGAAGCCGATCGCCACCCCGGCCCACACCAGCCACTTCGTCCGGCCGTCCTCGACCGCGCGGGCCGTGAAGTAGCAGGCCACGGCCATCAGGAGGGCCAGCATCGCGTCCGGGTTGTTGAACCGGAACATGAGCGCGGCGACGGGGGTCAGAGCCAGCACCGCGCCGGCGATCAGACCGGCCGCGGGGCTGAACCGGCGACGCACGGAGGCGTAGACGACGGCGACCGTGCCGACGCCCATCAGCACCTCGGGCGCGAGGATCGCCCACGAGTTCAGGCCGAAGATCCGCACCGACAGCGCCATCGGCCACAGGGAGGCCGGGGGCTTGTCGACGGTGATCGCGTTGCCCGCGTCCAGCGAGCCGAAGAACATGGCCTTCCAGCTCTGACTGCCCGCCTGGACGGCCGCCGAGTAGAAGGAGTTGGCGTAGCCGGAGGCGCTCAGGTCGTAGAGGTAGAGGAGGAGCGTGGCGGCCAGCAGGCCGAGGAACGCCGGGCGGGCCCAGCGCGGGTCCTCGGGACGGCCTCGCCACAGTCTGCGGTGCAGGGGCTGCTTCGGCTCACCCGATTCGGGGACCGGGACGACGGCTTCGCGCACGGCCGCCGGGGAGCTCTCGGACGGCGCGCCCCAGAGCGCCGACGGCTGATCGAGACGGGTGGTCATCGGGCGTCCCCCTGCTCGGTGTCGCCGGGGCGCACCGGCTGCATCCGCAGGGTGGCGTCCCTCCAGGTGCCGTCCGCGGCTTCGCCGGCGCGGGGGTGGGGCGTGGTCGGGGCGCTGCCGTGGGGACGGGCAACCGGCGGCTGCGTCGGGCCCGAGCGCTGGGGCAGCGGCCCGAAGAGGCCGCCGCCCTGCGCGGACATGGCCGTCCGGTACGTCGTCGGCGTGGTCGGCGTGGTCGGCGAGTACCTCGTCGGGCCCCCGTCCACGGTCGCGTGCGCGGTCGTGTGCGCGGTCGTGTGCGTCGTCGGGCCCGCGTGCGGGGTCGGGTACGTCGCTGCGGACGGGCCCGTGGGAGCGGCGGGGGTCTCGGCGGGGGCGGTGGCCCCGGTCGTCGTCGCCGGGTCGTCACCGTCGCGCCGGTCGGAGAACACCCACACGCGGAAGAGGAGGAAGCGCAGCACCGTCGCCGCGAGGTTGGCGGCGACGAGGACCGCCAGCTCGGTGGCGTGCGCGGGGTCGGAGGTCGCCGCGTTCAGAGCGACGAGCGAGCCGCTGGTCAGCGCCAGGCCGATGCCGAAGACCACCAGGCCCTGCGCCTGGTGTTTGACGGCCCCGCCGCGCCCGCGCACTCCGAAGGTGAGACGCCGGTTGGCGGCGGTGTTGGCGACCGCGGACACCAGCAGGGCGAGCGCGTTGGCGACCTGCGAGCCGCCGAACTGGCGGAAACCGCTGTAGAGAACGAGGTAGAAGAGGGTGGACAGACCGCCGACGACGCAGAACCCGACCAGCTGACGGGCCAGGCCCCCCGGCACGTCCTGGATGTCGCGGTCGCGCGGGTCGTCGCCGAACGGACGGCGGAGCCGGTCGAGGGACAGCGAACCGGTGGCCAGGGCCTTGCCCACGCGCCACACCCCTTTCAGGTCGTCGGTCGCCGTCTTCACGATGTGCACCGTGGAGTCCGGGTCGTCGACCCAGTCGACCGGCACCTCGTGGATACGGAGGCCGGCGCGCTCGGCGAGCACCAGCATCTCAGTGTCGAAGAACCAGCCGGTGTCTTCCACCAGGGGGAGCAGAATCTGTGCGACGTCACGCCGGATCGCCTTGAACCCGCACTGCGCGTCCGAGAAGCGGGCCTGCAGCGAGCCGCGCAGGATCAGGTTGTAGGCGCGGCTGATGAACTCCCGCTTCGGCCCGCGCACCACGCGGGAGTCATGGGCGAGCCGGGAGCCGATCGCCAGGTCGGAATGGCCGGAGATCAGCGGCGCCACCAGCGGCAGCAGCGCGTTGAGGTCGGTGGACAGGTCCACGTCCATGTACGCGAGGATCGGGGCGTCCGAGGCGGACCAGACGGTCCGCAGGGCCCGGCCGCGGCCCTTCTGCTCGAGCCGGAAGTTCCGCACCTCCGGGATCCGCGCCGCCAGCCGGCGCGCCACCGAAGGGGTCGTGTCGGTCGACGCGTTGTCCGCGATCGTGATGCGGAAGGAGTAGGGGAACGTACGCGTCAGGTGGTCGTGCAGTCTCTGGACGCAGGGCTGGAGGTCCTTCTCCTCGTTGAAGACGGGGATCACTACGTCCAGGACAGGCGTACCGGCTGTGGCGGCCGGGAGGTGCTCCCGCGCCGGCAGCGTGCCGGGAGAAGAGTCGGTTCGCATGTCGTCGACTTTCGTCAGGCGCCCTGTTGCACCCATGTGGTGGCACTGTGCTCGACCTGTGAGTCGAGTTGCCAGTTCGTTTCGGGGGCGGGCTTGGGCAGGGCCGGGCCGAGCGCGGGCAGATGCACGGTGAACACGGTCTGTCCGGGGACGCTGTCGACGGTCACCGCGCCGCCGTGCGCGGCCGCGACGGCCTGGACGATGGCGAGGCCGAGGCCGGTCGAGCCGGACACGCGGGAGCGCGAGGAGTCGCCGCGCGCGAACCGTTCGAAGACGTGCGGCAGCAGGTCGGACGGGATGCCCTGCCCGTCGTCCTGGACGTCCACGCACAGCCACGGCCCGCGGCGCTGCACGCGCGCGGTGACGGTGGTGCCGGGCGGGGTGTGCGTCCGGGCGTTGGCGAGCAGGTTGACGAGAACCTGCTGAAGCCGTGCCGAGTCGGCGGAGACCAGGGCGGGCTCCTCGGGCAGTTCGAGGCGCCACACGTGCTCGCTGCCGGCGACGCGGGCGTCGCTGACGGTGTCGATGACCAGCGGGACGAGGTCGGTCTGCTCGAACTGCAGGGGACGGCCCGCGTCGAGCCGGGCGAGCAGGAGCAGATCCTCGACGAGGAAGGTCATCCGTCCGGCCTCGGACTCGATACGGCCCAGCGCGTGCTTGGTGTCGGGCCCGACCTCCTCGCGTCCGCGCCTGGTCAGCTCGGCGTAGCCGCGGATGGATGCGAGGGGTGTCCGCAGCTCGTGACTGGCGTCCGCGACGAACTGGCGGACCCGCATCTCGCTCTCCTGGCGGGCGTGCAGCGCGCCGTGGACGTGGTTCAGCATCCGGTTGAGGGCCGCGCCCACCTGCCCGACCTCGGTGTGCGGATCGGTCTCGGACTCCGGCACCCGCTCGCTGAGGTTGACCTCGCCGGTGTGCAGGGGGAGTTCGGAGACCCGGGTGGCGGTGGCGGCGACCTTGCGCAGGGGGCGGGTGGCGACGTTGACCATGACGATGCCCGCGAGACCGGCGGCGAGGAGACCGGCGACGGTGAGGCTGATCTCGACGATGATCAGGGTGTTGATGGTGTTGTCGACGTCGGAGGTGGGGAGGCCGACGTAGTAGTCGCCGTTGTTGCCGTGGATGTACTGGACCCGGTAGGTGCCGAGGCCGGAGATGTCGACGGTGTGCTGTTTCTGGTCCTGGGCGACCCCGCCGAGCGTCTTGGTCTGGGACTCGGTGAGGGCCTCGGGGGTCATGTCCGCATAGCCGGCGGCGTTCTTCGTCTTGTCGCCGACCTTGGCGCCGGTGATCGAGCCGTTGACCACCGTGGCCGCCAGGGCCTTCTGCGGCCCGGGGCCATGGGTGACGAACTCGTCGATGCCGGACGTCTTCTGTATGGGCGGGGTGCTGCTGTCGGAGCCGCTGCCGGAGCTGTTGCCGTTCGTGGCACCGCCCCGGCCGCCGGGGCCTCCAGCCCGCCCGCCGGAGACGCCCATGGCGGCCTCCTTCAGGGAGCCGTCCAGCTGGTTGTAGAGATGGTCCCGCAGCACCAGGGTGGTCACCGTGCCGATCACCGCGCAGACGACGGCGATCAGGGTCACGGACACGACGACGAGCCGGGTCCGCAGGGTGCGCGGCTTTCCCGCTCGTCTCATCTGCGGACGCGGTCGTCGTCGTCCGCTCATGACGCTGCGGGCTTGATCAGGTAGCCGGCCCCACGCCGGGTGTGGATCATCGGCTCGCGGCCGGCGTCTATCTTGCGCCGCAGGTAGGAGATGTACAGCTCGACGACGTTGGCCTGACCGCCGAAGTCGTACGACCACACCCGGTCCAGGATCTGCGCCTTGCTGAGCACGCGCCGCGGGTTGCGCATCAGGAAGCGCAGCAGCTCGAACTCGGTGGCGGTGAGGTGGATGTTGGCGCCGCCCCGCGAGACCTCGTGGCTGTCCTCGTCGAGGGTCAGGTCGCCGACGACGAGTACGGAGTCCGAGCGCCGGTCGGCGGCCCCGGAGCGCCGGATGAGCCCGCGCAGCCGGGCCACGACCTCTTCGAGGCTGAACGGCTTGGTGACGTAGTCGTCGCCGCCGGCGGTGAGTCCGGCGATACGGTCCTCGACGGCGTCCTTGGCCGTCAGGAACAGCACCGGGACGTCCGGCAGGTCACGCCGCAGCCGCCCCAGGACCGTCAGCCCGTCCATGTCCGGCAGCATCATGTCCAGGACGACGGCGTCGGGCCTGAACTCACGGGCGGTCTGGATCGCGCCCGTGCCGTCACCGGCACTCCGGATCTGCCATCCCTCGTAGCGCAGGGCCATGGAGAGCAGTTCGGTGATCGACAGCTCGTCGTCCACCACAAGCACGCGGACGGGGCTCCCGTCCGGCCTCAGCAGTTCGGTGCGCCCCTGGGGCGAGGTCGTGGTCATGGTGAACACCCTGTCGGGGCCCGCTGAGAGCACTCTTTCACTTGTCTGTGATTTGCCTGAGAAACGCACAGGCGTCTCTCAGGCAACGGTTGGGAAGCGCTTGCTCGACTCTCGCCCGGCGGCGCGGATCACCCATGAAAGCCCTGGTGCACGGCGTCCCAACGCGACGTCGGAGCCAGGTTCTCCGGAGATCTCGCGGGCCGCGAGAGGGGAGCCGAGCTGTGATCCGCCTGGGCGGCGCACAGGAAACGCGGGGCACAGGAAACGCGGGGCACAGGAGACGCACGCGGCCCGCATGTGCCGGCAGGGAGACGGGATCGCCGCCTCGAGTCCGACGTCCGCCGGAAGCACGGCTGCCGGACGCACGCCCGTCGGACGCACGCCTTGCAGAAACATGGACGCCGGGCGCACGGCTGTCAGAACAGGCCGTCCTGCCGATGCTCCGCCACCCTGAACTGCCGCAGCGGGAAGCTCAGTTCGCCGTCTTCAGCGGGAACCAGCCGCCACCCCCGCATCAACCGCGTGTCGAGTACGACCACCCCTCGCCGACCGGCGGGACGAGCGCCGACATCGGAAGCGGGGCCGGTGACCGAAGGGAGGCCGGTGAACGGAGGAGGGCCGGCGGTCGACGGAAGACCGGTGCCACCGGCGACCGAAGGAAGGCCGGTGACCGAAGGCAGGCCGGCGACCGAAGGCAGTTCGGTGGCCAGATGCAGGTCGGGGCCGGCGGCCGCCACCAGCTCGCCGCTCACCGACCCGCCGGGCACGAGTTCGCTCACCTCGCCGAGCGCGGCCGGAGCCCCGGCGAGCCCGAAGGCCCGTACATGATCGACCGGTTGGAACGGCTCGTGCTCCAACGACTCGGGCCAGCCGCTCAGTCGCACGGCCCGGTCGTACACCTCGCGCAGCTCGCCCGCTCGTTCCTCCTCCCCCGGCGGCAGCGTGGACCGCACCGCCCGCTTGACGGCGTACGGAACGCGGTCCGGCACGCGAAGCGCGGCCCGCAACAGTTCCTCGGTGCGGCGGGCGGCCATCAGCGGACCGACCCCGAGCCAGCTGAAGCAGACCGCGCCCTGCTCCAGCAGTCGCACGGGCCCCCGCTCGGCCGCCGTGATCCCCACCTTGACGAGCCCGGGCCCGAACCAGGCGAGGTACACCCGGTACGGGCGGGGGTCGTCTGCGATCCCGTCGGCCGCGACGGAGTGCGCCCGGTCCAGTCGCGCGCACTCCTCGCACCGGGCTCCCGTGCTCCTCCCCGGCACGGCCGCCCGCACCGGACACGGGTGCCCCCGAGCCCCGGCGCACTGCCGCACACTGTCGGCGACCACACCGAACGAGACCCGCTTGCCCCAGGTCAGCGGGCTAGGACGGGCTCCGTCCCACATCAGCGCGGGACCCTCCGCCGACGACCACCGCAGCCCCGCGCACTTCCATGCCTGTGCCATCACCCGCAACGGTAGGCCCCGGCGCCGACAACGCGGTGACGGTCGCGCGTCCCCGGCCGGCCAGCCGGCACCCTACGCACCCCGGATGACCGTCCCGGGCCCAGGGGTCCCGCACCCGCATCCCCCATTCCGACCGTGGGCGCACTCCTGGCGGCTTGCCCCACCCTGCGAGGTGCAGACCCCACGTGACCAGCGCGCTCAACCCCAGGACGACGCCGCCGCCGACCATCGCGAGCACCGAGCCGACACACACGCCGACGCCCATCGCGGAGCCACCGACGGCCACGATGGCCACGCCGGTCCATCCCGCGATCGTGTGCCCTTCGTCGTATCCATGCCCGGCCATGAATCCCTCACGATCTAAGAAGTTCAGATTGAAAACCTCTTACAAGGTAAGACAAACGGAAAGCAGATAACAAGGACCCAGCACGAACCCACCACCCAGCCGTCAGCCGTCAGCCGTCAGCCGTCAGCGGCCAGTGGCCAGCCCCCATGACGCGGTGCGGCCCACGCACCCGAAACGCCCCGGAGAGGAACCGGCCCCGCGATGACACCCGAGCCGCCGCCTCCGTCCCCACACCCCTCCCCGCATCCGCACCCGCGCTCATCCCCCCGCCCCGCCGCCACCCCCGCCCAAGCGCTCTCCGCGATGGACGACCTCATCGCGGCCAGCATGATCGGGCAGCAGGAGATGGCCCAGCGCCTGGGCCTGAACGTCACGGACCTGACCTGCTTCGGCTACGTCCTCCAGGCCGGCGAGGATCTCCTCACGGCCGGTGACCTCGCGGCTCGCGTCCAGGTCACGACGGGCGCGGTGACCGGCATCCTCAACCGTCTGGAACGCGCCGGCTACGTCACCCGCCGTTCCGACCCCCAGGACCGGCGCCGGGTCCGCGTGGCAGCCGTCCCCTCGGCGGTGGCCAGGGCCTACGCCCTCTACGAGCCGCACTACGTCCGTCTGAACGCCCTCTTCGCCGACTACTCGCCGGAGGAGATCGCCGTCCTGACGGACTGGTTCACCCGCGCGACCGCCCTCGCCAACTCCTATCGCGAGGAACTGCGCCTCCGGCACGACCCGGGCGAGTGACCCCCGCCGCCGCACATATCCGCCTTCCCTCACCGCTCCCCTTACTCAATAATGCGAGTAGTCCTATCCTTGAGTATCCTGCGGAGGGACCGACGAGGAGGGGGCCTGCTTCGATGGCCTTGCGACATGCCGTGCTGGCGGCGCTGCTGGACGGCGAATACAGCGGGTACCAACTGGCGAAGGCGTTCGACGTCGGCGTGGCGAACTTCTGGCACGCCCTGCCCCAGCAGCTGTACGCCGAACTGGCCAAGCTGGAGAAGGAAGGTCTGGTCACGGGGCGGCAGGTGATCCAGGAGACCCGGCCCAACAAACGGTTGTTCCACGTCACGGACGCCGGCCGCGCCGAGCTCGAGGAGTTCGCCGCGGCCGTGGCGAAGCCCTCGTTCATCCGCGACGATCTGCTGGTCAAGGTCCAGGTCGCCGACCGCATCGGCACCGCCTCGGTGATCGAACAGCTCGAAGAGCGGGCGTCCGCGGCCGAGGCCAAGATCGAGCTGCTCGGCAGGCTGCTGCGACAACTGCGCGGCGACGCGGACGAAGACGACTTCCTTCGCCGGGGCGAGCGGATCGGACCGTACCTGACCTGTCTGCGCGGCCTCGACTTCGAGCAGGGCCACCGGGACTGGTGCCTGCGGATCGCGGCCGTCCTGCGGGAAAGGCGGACGACGCATGCCGAGCGGTGACTACGTGCGCTACGTGGCCCTGGGCGACAGTCAGACCGAAGGGCTGGGCGACGGAGACGACGCCGTCGGCCTGCGCGGCTTCGCCGACCGGCTCGCCGAGCACCTCGCAGCCGTCAACCCCGGTCTCCGGTACGCCAATCTGGCCGTACGAGGACGCACCGCCGGCCAGGTACGCGCCGAACAGCTGGGGCCCGCCCTGGCCCTGCGCCCCGACCTGGCCACCGTCGTCGCCGGCGTCAACGACCTGCTCCGGCCCCGGTACGACGCCGCGGAGGTGGCGGGACACCTGGAGGACATGTTCGCCGCGCTCACGGACGCCGGAACCCACGTGGTGACGCTGACCTTCCCCGACGTCGGAAAGATCGTGCCGCTGGCCCGGCCCGTCAGGTCCCGGGTGTTCGACCTCAACACCCGTATCCGCGCCGCGGCCGCCCGGCACGGGGTCACGGTCGCCGAAACCGGCCGACATGCCGTCACCACCGACCCGCGGATGTGGACCGCGGACCGCCTCCACGCCAGCCCCCTCGGCCACGAACGGATCGCCGCGGCCCTAGCCCGGGCCATCCAGCTGCCCGGAGCCGACGACGCCTGGACCCTCCCCCTCCCGCCGCAGCGGGTCCCCTCGCGCCGGCAGGCCGCAGAAGCCGAACTGCGCTGGGCGGCCGCATACCTCGGACCCTGGCTCGGACGCCGTCTGCGCGGCCGGTCCTCCGGCGACGGCCGCACCGCCAGACGCCCTCAGCTCATGCCCGTCGGTCCCCCGCCCGGCCCCGCCGCGAACACCGCGGGACGGGAGTCTCCGTAGCGACGCCGTCGCCCGGGCGGGCAATTCCCTTCCCGCTTTCGCCGCTGATTCGAGACGGCTCGTTCCGCTCCCGGCCGGACTCTGCCGCTACTGGCGGTGCCGGCGCGTGCTCTGTCGCGGTGGCAGGGTCAGGGTGATCTGGCGGACGAGCTGCTGAAAGCAGGCGAGGGACGCCAGAGCGGGCAGGGAAGCCCCGGCGATTCCGGTGAAGGTTCGGTCCGCCTGCGCGATGCACAGCATTATCGCCACGGAGGAGAAGAGCAGAACGATGAACCACGAATGGACGGCTCGGCGCTGGTGCAGAGCGGTCCGGAGGATGGAGAGAGAGGCCACCATCCAGGGGCCGTACACGAGAAGAGGCCACGACGGGACCATTCCGTGGTCCGCTCCGGACGTGATGTTCTGCAGAGGCCTGTAGGCCACCATGCCGCCGAAGACACTGACCATCGCCACGATGACGGCAACGAGTGCCACGATCACGAAACTGCCGGTCCGCAGCCACTTGAGCCGGAGTTTTCGACCTGAGATCTTGCGATGACCGGCAGAAGACCTTCGCGGTGGCGGCAGCTGGGAGGTGATCTGCGCGAGGCTCTCCAACGGGTCGATGAAGTCGCCGCCGGGCGTGGGCTCGCCCCGAGGCGGCGGCACCCTGGCCGTCTGCTCCGCCGTGACGGCCTCCTGCATGAGGTAGGCGAGTTCTTCCACCGGATCCCAGCCCGTGTCGGCTGCCGCGGCCAGGGGATCCCCCGCGTGCATGCTCTCGGACGGTCCGCCGTTCCATCCTGCGCCCGCCCCGTAGGCGTACGCGTCGGAATAACGATCACGCCGCCCGAAGACAGGTTCCTCGTAGTCAGGATTCACAGGAATGCGCCCGTCGGGCGTGGTCCACGTCACGGCCGGCCGAAGCGTTCCTGGCCGTTCCACCGCGAATCGAGTTCCTTCTGGATTTCCTCCAGCAAGGCAAGGAACTCGCGGAGCAGCGACTCAGCGGCCTGAGGTTCGACCCACACGGCGTCTTCGAGCGCCGCGCCCTGCGCCGCACCCGACGCGAATTTCACACCGGGCGAAAACCCAATTTTCCCCATTGCCAGATCATGGCCCGCAGTCAGATCATCCGCCCTCACGTTGCGTTGAGGCAGACCCAGAGCCCTTGCTGTCGTCATATTCCGCTAACGGCGCCACACCTCCTCCAGATGCGCGGCAAATGAGTGACCGCGCCATAACGGAATTACTGGGGAGAACGGTTCGTCATTTATGTCATTCACGCAATCCGCACGTTATGGGCCGAGCGAATTTTCCTCTCAGACCCCCGATCAGAAATATGATTCGCCGCCACCGCCCCGACCCGGGGACGGCCCGGTCGCGGATCGCATGAACCGCCTCAGCCGAGGGAGGCGGCTCGCCACTGCGCGGTGACACAGCCCTCTTCCCTATGCCACCACTCCTTGGCCACGCCATGGTTGAGCAGCTTTGTTGTCGAGCCGCGCGGTGCCGTCCCCTTGGTCGACCGCCCACAGACTCTCCACCGACGCCGGGGGTCAGTCGCGTTCCGGCACACGTGCGCGTCACTCCTGCTCGCTGAGGGCGTGAACGCTCACACGATCACGGAACCCCTCGGGCACAGCACGATCAGACCGCGGTGCGGCGGGCGCGGAGCCGTTGGACGCCCTTCATGGCGTAGCCGACTGACATGAGCACATAGCCCGGGACACTGATCCAGAACCAGGATTCCGCCACCACGAGACCCAGTAGCCCGCCGCCGAAGAGCAGCAGGCCACCGACTGCGACCAGCAGGTCGAGACGGGCCTTGAAGCGCGCCACGGAGTCGAGTCCGCGCAGTCGGTGGCTGATGGGCACGAGGCCGAGGATCTGTAGGACGACCAGGCCGAGAAAGATCCAGGCGAACCAATGGGGTATGTCCACGGCGCGGACTGTATCGCCCGTCCGGGACCCTGGGGGCGAAGATCCAGAAGAGGCAGCACACCCTGTGTGCACTCGGCAGGACTCGAACCTGCAACCTTCTGATCCGTAGCTCAGCAGAGATCGGCCGTTGGAGGTCATACAGGCTGCGGCGAGGCCCGTGCGGGCCGGTGTCGGTCGCCGGCGGTTGCTGGGTTGCTGTACTTCGTTGCCGTACAGCAGGATCGGACGATGTCCCGAACAGTAGGCGCCCGCACCGCCGATCCGTGCCCTCGGTGCTTCCTCGAAGCGGCCCGTCCGGGCAAGCCGATGACTGTTGAGGGACGCGATGTGGTCGGCTACGTCTGCGATCACTGTGCGAACGCGTGGACTCGGCCGGTCGAGGATGACGTGGAGGTCTACGACACCGTCAGGGTAGACCTCGCCGACGCCACGCTCTACGGCACCGTCTGGCAGGTGGAAGCCGACCGCGTCCAGGTGCGCAGTACGGGCGGTGAACGGCTGCTGTGGGCCGAGCGCTGGAGAGTCATCGTCTACTGAAGTCTCCCCCTGCCCGTGCCCGACGGATCCGTGACCCTGTCGGTCACCGGGCCCGGCGGTGCCCGCGCGCGCACCGAATCACCGCTGCGCGCCGAAGCCACACGCACACTTCCAACTGTGTTGTCGCGCTAGAGGCCGCGAAGTGCCTCGTAGAAATTGCCGTAGGCGCTCCAGCAGATGACGCTGCCGTCGTCGTACAGGCTGCCCATGTACCAGTCGTCATCGTCAACAGGCTTCACGAGGCACAGGCTGTGGAACCCGAGAACGATCTCCGGGTGCAGGACCTCGTCAGGGGCTCCGGGGCGGGCTACCCACTTCACCGCCCGGTCTGGATCCAGGGCGACAGCCTCTTTGTCACCGGATACGTCACGGATCTGCTGGAGAGACCATCCAGGGGGGAGCTGTGCGTCTGCCATCCACGGAGGGTCTCACCCGCCAGATGTGAAGCACCGCGTCAGGAGTTCGATCCTGCGGCCCCCGGATCGCCCTCGACGTGCTGTCGGCGAAGCGTGGTCGTTCGCTCAAGGACGCCTGTGTCCAACGTCGATGTCAACTGGTGATGTCGGGTTGGACGGTCCGGTGGAGCGCGTTGAGGCTGGGCTGTTCACAGACGGCGGGAACGACGCCGTGGTGCGCATGCCGGGTAGGCGGTTCCCAGGGGTCGTGGTGCAAGGAGACTCCCTTTACGTCCTCCGCGGTGACGTGGCCGAGGCGGCGGAGGCATGCGAGCGAGGCGACCTGGATGATGCTGGGGAGTCTGCCGGCCTTCTTCTGGCGAACCTGGATGCGCTGCTGGCACGGTACGAGGCAGCGTTGGGCGAGCCAGCGGGCGCGGAGTGCACCCACTGGCGACCCTTACTGACCGCCATTGCATTGGGCGTGGCTATGGCACGGTGGGCCAGGCCTCGTCTTCACCACCCGGAACGGGACACCGATCGAGCCGCGCGACCTCAACCGTTCCTTCGCGGCCCTGTCCATACGGGCCGGCGTCCGCAAGGTCCGCTTTCACGACCTGCGGCACACCTGTGCGTCCCTCCTGATGAGCAGGGTGCCGACGCACGCATGATCATGGAAGTCCTCGGGCACAGCTCGATTCGCGTGACCACGGACATCTACACCTTCGTCCGGCTCGACTCGCAGCGCTCGGCGTTCGACCGGCTGGGTGATGCCCTGCGGGGTGACGGCAGTGAGCCGGGCGATGACGACGGCGCGGCCGGCGTCCCGGTGACTGTCTGATCGGCTCGCAAAGACGGTTGCCGTCAAACGCTGCCGTCAAGGCAAAAGCCAGAAGCCCTAAGGAGTGATCCTTAGGGCTTCTGGTCTGCTGTGCACTCGGCAGGATTCGAACCTGCAACCTTCTGATCCGTAGTCAGATGCTCTATCCGTTAAGCTACGAGTGCTTGTTATTCGGTTTTTCTGTCTTCGCTTCCCGGCCCTTCCGGCCCGCTCGCGGCGACAGGAAGAACATTACATGACAGCCGCCGACATGTGAAATCCGTTAGCCGCACCCCTTGTGACCTGCAGAAACGACCTGAACGGGCCCCGTGGGCGAGGTCGGGAACGACGAAGCCCCGGTCGCTTGGACCGGGGCTTCGGTGATCGAGCGGAGGCGGAGGGATTTGAACCCTCGATGGGATGTAAGTCCCAAACCGCATTAGCAGTGCGGCGCCATAGACCGGACTAGGCGACGCCTCCAGCACAACCGCTCGCGTGCGTGCGAGTGGTGCGTGCAGATGATGACACAGTCGAGGACCGCGTCACCAATCGACGTCCACGGTACTAGGCAGTCGGGCCGCAGGGCAAAGCACTTCCCCGGGCGCAACGTCACCGACCGCGTGGCGTTAGTCCCGGCATGTTCCAGGTCACCCCCCTTCGACGCCTCGTCGTCACCGCCCTTGCCGTCTGCACCGCCGTGATCGCCTCGTCGGCCGCGGGCCCCGTCAGCGCGTACGCCGCGCGTCCCGGGAGCGCCGGCACGACGGCGCCTGTCCCCGCCACCGCCGGCGGACGTGCCCCGCTGGCGCCGCCGCCGGTCCGGGGGGAGGACCGGACGAGCGGCGATCACCTCATGGTCACCGTCCGGCACACCGGCGGAGGGACGGACGGGACGTTCGAGGTGTACTGCCACCCCGACCGCGGCAGCCACCCGGACCCGGTCGGCGCCTGCGGGGCCGTGGACCGCAACACCCGGTGGGGCCGGGACGCCTTCGCGCCCGTACCGGGGGGCGAGCTCTGCACGATGCGATACGGCGGGCCGGCCACCGCCCATGTCACCGGCCGCTGGGCCGGACGTCCCGTCGACGCGACGTTCGACCGCAGCAACGGCTGCCAGATCGAGCGGTGGGACCGGTTCGTGCCGCTCCTCCCCGACCCGCGTCCGGCGTCGGCGGTCCCCGCTCGCTGACCGGAGGCGGCAGCCGCCCGTCGGGGACCGGCCCGGCGGGCGTGGCGGGCAGGACGGGCCCGGCGGACCATGACGGGCGTGGCGGACCATGACGGGCGTGGCGGGCGTGACGGAAGCACCGGTTCCGTAAAGGTCGCGCGGAGGTCCCGCGAAGTCGGGGCGGCGCCGGGAACGGGACTCGGAGCGGGCCGACGTGCGCAGGGACCGGTCAGGGCGGGGCAGGACATACGTTCTGGGTCACTTCGTCGTGCGAGCTCGCTCTCATCCGGCGTCATCGGCGGGACCCCAGCCCTTAGACTCCCTCGCGTGACACGCTGCGGACCGGTTGGCAATATGGCCCGAGCGGTCGGCAGAGTGCGGTAACAGGGAGGAAGCGACTCGTGAGCAGCAGGCCATCCCGAGGCGCTGCTCGCCTCGCAGCCATACTCGACGCGCTTCCCGACGCGTTGGTGCTGGTCAACGCCAACGGGACGGTCGTCAACGCGAACACCATCGCGCTCGAGGCGTTCGAGACGCCGGGTACGGCTCTGGTGGGGCGGGGGCTGCTCGATCTGCTGCCGCAGTTCGACTCCAAGCTCATCCCGGGGTCCATGCGGCGCCCCGACCACATGGACCCGCGCGGCCGGACCAAGCCCACCCGGATGACGGCCCGCCGCACCGACGGCACCGAGTTCCCGGTCGAGGTCACCAGCGCCAACCTGGAGAACGGCCAGCAGGCCTACGACGGCTACGGATACTCCTCCGCCTCCGACGAGCTGCTGATGCTCGTCGTGCGCGACCTCTCCGGCACCGTCGACACCGAGGCCGAGCTGGCGCGTTCGCAGCGGCAGACCGAGATGATCCTGCGGGCCGCGTCCGAGGGTGTCGTCGGCACGGACACCGACGGGCGGATCGTGCTCGTCAACCCGGCCGCCGCCCAGATACTGGGATACCGGGCCAGCGATCTCGGCGGCAAGGAACTGCACGACCTCGTGCTGCACTCGCGCGCCGACGGCTCGCCCTTCGCGTACGACGAGTCGCCGCTCGCCGACACCCTGCGCTCCGGGCGCAAGCACCGGGTGCGCGGACAGGTGCTGTGGTCCAAGAGCGGGGACAGGGTCGCGGTCGACCTGACGACGGCTCCCGTGCGGGACGGCGATCAGCTCGTCGGCGCCGTCATGACCTTCACCGACCGGCGGCCCTTCGACGCGCTCGCCGAGGAGAAGGACTCCGTCGAGAAGCGGCACGCGGCGGAGCTGGAGAAGCTCTCCGAGGAGCACGCCTCCGACCTCACCGCACTGCGCCAGCAGCACGTCGCCGAGCTCGAGGAGCTGCGCGACGTGCACGAGGAGGAGATCGCGGCCGGCGAGGAGCGCTACGCCGCACTCGGCGAGCGGGAGAAGGACCGGTACGAAGCGCTCGCCGGCCGGCACGAACAGCTGCTCACCCTGCTCGGCGGTTCCCTGCGCGGACCGCTGGACGAGCTGCGCCGGGAGCTGGCCGCGCTCGCCGCGGACGACGCCGGACAGCTCTGGCCGGAGGCCAACCAGGTACTGCACCACCTGTCCGCCGGCTATTCGCGGATCACCACGCTGATCGACAACGTGCTCGGATACCAGCGGCTCGACACCGGGGCGGAGACCGTCGTCCGGACGAAGGTGATGCTCGACGCGGTCGTCGCCGCGGGCGTCGAGGGCGCGGTGGAGCTCATCGGGCCCGGCCGGGTCCAGTTCGCCGTGCACGCGCCGCCCATCGAGGCCGAGGTCGACGTCCGGCTCCTCGCGACCGCGCTCGCGCATCTGGTCGCGGACGTCGCAGGCGTCGACGCCACCGGCAATGCGCCCGTCTCGGCGGGCGGTTACATGGACAACACGGTCGTGGTGGCGGCCGCCCAGCGCGGCGAGGTCGTGCGCATCGAGGTGCGCGGACCGTACGCCGGCGGCGACCCCGTGCACGAGCCGATCGTGCGGGGGATCGTCCGGGCCCATGGTGGCGTGCTGCAGACGCACGAGGTGCCGGGCATGAGCGGCAGCGCGTACGTGCTCGAGGTGCCGTTGGGCGGTGGGGCGGGGGCCGTCGCGGCTCCGCCGGCCGCCGCGCTGCCCGCCCTGCCGGTGGGCGACGGCTCCCAGCAGCACGACGGCCGGGGGGAGCAGGCCGCCGGTGGGCGGCGGCGGGCCCGGCGGTCCTCCGTGGACGCCTTCCTGGAGAGCGACGTCCCCGAGGCGGACGGCGTGGCCGACGCCGACGCGTCGGTTCCGACCGGACGCCGGCGCAGGCGCGGCGCCCCCGCCGTGGAGACGCCGGGCGAGTTGCCGCCGGCGGCGGCGACCGAGCCCGAGGGGCCTGAGGGATCCGGCGGCACCGGACGGCGGCGCGGGCGTTCCGCCGAGCTCGCCGTGGCGGGCGCCGACTCCGGGGTGAGCGAGGGCGCCGTCGTCATGGCCGCGGAGCACGCGTCGGGGACGGCGGCTTCGGGGACGGGACTCGGCGGCACCGTTCCGCCGCAGGGCGTACCGGCTCCGGACGGACGACGGGCCCTGCACGCACCCGACGCTCAGCAGCCGCAGAACGCCCTGCCGCCCGCGCTGCCGGCCCTCGCGGGCCCGTCGGCGGAGGCGGCCCCCGGGACCGCCGGCGCACAGACGACCGGCGCGGACACGGGTACGGGTGCGGGTACGGGCTCCCAGGGCGACGCCGACGCGGAGAGCGGACAGCCGACCGGGCGCCGCCGGCGTGCTCTGGCCGCCGCGAACGAGCGTGCCGCCGCGCAGGAGGCGGGGCCCCGCACGGTCTTCGCCCTGCCGCCGGCGGAAGCGGACCGGACGACGGACGTCGCCGGCAACGTTCCCGGCCCTGTTCCCGGCCCTGTTTCCGGCATGGATCCCGCTTCCGGCTCCGGTTCCCTCACTGCTCCCGCTATCGGGCCAGTCGCTGGTCCGGTTTCCGGCGGTCCCGTTTCCGGTGTTTCCGACGCCGGCCTCGCCGACGGTTCGGGCATGCCGCACGCGCTCGGACCGGCGCAGGTGCAGGCCCAGGCGCAGGGGCAGGCCCAGGTGCAGGCGCAAGGGCAGGGGCAAGGGCAGGCCCAGGTCCGGGGACAGGCGCAGCCGGCTGGTCCCGTCCCGGTCCCGGTACCGGGTGTGATGCAGGCCCCGGGCATGGTCCAGGCGCCCGGGCAGGCCCCGGTTCCGCCGCCGGTCGCGCAGGCCCCGGTTCCGGCGCAGGCCCAGGCGCCCGCGCCGGGTTCCGGTCCCTTCGGGGGCTCCGGCGCCGACCACGGACGTCACGACGCCGTCCCGCACGACCAGGCCGACGACCACACCCCGCCCCAGCCGCACCCCACCAGCGCGCCCACCGGCCGCCGGCGACGGGCCGTCGGCCAGCCCGCGGAAGCCGTCCCGGCCCAGCACCAGACCCCACCGCAGGCCCCACCGCAGCCCCAGGCGCAGGCGCAGGGTGTGCAGGCCGGTCCCGTCGCGCAGCCGGCGCCCGGGCAGGGGTTGCCGCTGCCCGCCGAAGCGCCTGCCACGGCGTCCCCGGCCGTGCCGGCCATGTCGACGCCCAGCACCGGCACACCGCTTCCGCCCG
This sequence comes from Streptomyces sp. SAS_272, assembly GCF_052543235.1. Lineage (NCBI taxonomy): Bacteria > Bacillati > Actinomycetota > Actinomycetes > Kitasatosporales > Streptomycetaceae > Streptomyces > Streptomyces sp. SAS_272. Next base: position 21,386 of record NZ_JBMNDR010000038.1, read on the forward strand.
AAGCCGTCGCCGGACAGCCACGGGCGGCGCAGCCGCTGCCCGCCGAGGCCGCTGCGGCTGCCGCGGCCGCCGCGGCCGCGCCGATCGACCCCAACTCGACACAGGGGCGGGCCATCAGCGTGCGGACGCTGGGACAGGGTGTGCCCTTCACCCGGCAGGCCGCACAGGTACAGCAGGTCCAGCACGCCCACCAGGTTCAGGCGGCGGCGCAGCGCCTCCAGCCCGGTCTGCCGTCCCCCCAGCCGACCGCCACCCCCGCCCCGCACGCTCCGGGCGGGTCCGGGCGGCGCCGCAAGCTGGGGACTCCGCCCGACCCGGCGACGCGTCCGGAGCAGACGGCCCGGCCGCACCCGTCGGCCGAGCAGAGCGCCGTGCCGCAGCCCGGCGTGCCGCAGAGCGCCGTTCCGCAGCCCGGTCTGCCGCAGGCCGGTCTGCCGCAGGCCGTGGGGGCTCCGGCTCCGCATGCCGTCGCGGCGCCCGTGACCTCGCCTGCGCCCGCTCACGTCCCGTCGGCGCAGCCTTCACAGCAGCCCCAGTCGTCCCAGCAGCCGCAGCCGTCCCTCGCGGGTCAGTCGCGGCTCGTGGCCGGTGGGACGGGCACCGAGGGGGCCGGGCGGTCGTACGCCATAGGAGCGCCGGACGAGAACGCCGCGGAGGGACCCGAGCCTCTGGACGGGCCCGGCGGGGCCGTCGAGGTGGCGGATCCGCCGCGACCGCAGCCGCTGGACGACGAGTTGCCGCCGGAGCCGCTGGACAACCCCCGTCGGCTGCTGGTGTGGCCGGCTCCCGACGTCAGCACGCAGCAGGAGCTCAGCGACCGCGGCTACCGTCCGGTCGTCGTGCACTCGCGCGAGGAGGTCGACGCGCAGATCGCCGCGTTCCCCGCGGCGCTGTTCGTGGACCCGCTGACCGGGCCGATCACCCGCACCGCGCTGCAGTCGCTGCGGACCGCCGCCGTCGCCGCCGAGGTGCCGGTGCTGGTCACGGCCGGGCTCGGGCAGGCGACGCGCGAGGCGGCGTACGGCGCCGACCCCGCCGTCCTGCTGAAGGCGCTCGCGCCGCGCGACAGCGAGCAGCATCCGCCACGGGTGCTGCTCATCGAGGAGCACGCCGAGATCGCCCTCGCGCTGACCTCGACGCTGGAGCGGCGCGGAATGCAGGTGGCGCGCGCGGCGAGCGACGCGGACGCCGTCGCGCTCGCCGGACAGCTGCGGCCCAACCTGGTGGTGATGGACCTGATGCAGGTGCATCGCCGGCAGGCCGGGATCCTGGACTGGCTGCGGGCGAACGGTCAGCTCAACCGCACCCCGCTCGTCGTCTACACGGCGGCTGTCGACCAGGCGGACCTGCCGCGGCTGGCGTCGGGGGAGACGGTCCTCTTCCTCGCCGAGCGGTCGACCAGCCCGGAGGTGCAGAGCAGGATCGTGGACCTGCTGGCCCGGATCGGCACGAACTAGGACCGTTCCGGCCCGTCCTGTCGCCGACGCGGGGTGTGGCCGGCGGCGGCGCCGGCCCGGACGAACCCGGTCGTCCGCCCGTGAACACGCCTGTGACCCGCCGAGCCGCCGGACGGGCGGATCAGCGGGTCTTGGGCTGGGGCTATAAGGCGGGGGCGGGGGCGGGGGTCAGAGGCGGGTGACGTCCAGGTCGCCCTCGGCGTACTGCCTTCGGAGCACCTTCTTGTCGAACTTGCCGACGCTCGTCTTCGGGACGGCCTCGATGATCGTCCAGCGCTCGGGGAGCTGCCACTTGGCGATGCCGCCCTCGGCGGCGAGGAAGGCGCGCAGGGACGTGAAGTCGGCGGTGGAGCCCTCCTTGAGGACGACCGTGGCCAGCGGGCGCTCGCCCCACTTGTCGTCCGGGACGGCCACGACGGCGGCCTCGGTGACATCCGGGTGGGACATCAGCGCGTTCTCCAGGTCCACCGACGAGATCCACTCGCCGCCGGACTTGATGACGTCCTTCGCACGGTCGGTGAGGGTGAGGAAGCCGTCCGGGGAGATGGTGCCGACGTCACCCGTCTTGAGCCAGCCGTCCTCGCTGAACTTGTCGGCGGGGCGCAGGGGTTCGGCGTCGGGGCCGTTGTAGTAGGCGCCCGCGATCCAGGCGCCGCGCACCTCCAGCTCGCCCGCCGACTCACCGTCCCAGGGCAGGCGTTCGCCGCCGGGACCGGTGAGGCGGGCCTCGACGCCGGCCGGGAAGCGGCCCTGGGTGAGGCGGTAGCCGAACTCCTCGTCGGTGCCGACCGCGTGGGCCGGCGGACGGGCGATGGTGCCGAGCGGGGAGGTCTCCGTCATGCCCCAGGCGTGACAGACCCGCATGCCCAGCCCGTCGAAGGCGGTCATGAGGGACGGCGGGCAGGCCGAGCCGCCGATGGTGACCTGGGTGAGGCTGGAGACGTCCCGCGGCTTGGCGGTGAGCTCGGCCAGCAGGCCCTGCCAGATGGTGGGGACGGCGGCCGCGTGCGTCGGCTTCTCGCTCTCGATCATCTCGGCGAGCGGCGCGGGCTGCAGGAAGCGGTCCGGCATCAGCATGTTCACGCCGGTCATGAAGGTGGCGTGCGGCAGGCCCCAGGCGTTGACGTGGAACTGGGGGACGACGACGAGCGAGGTGTCCTGGTCGGTCAGGCCCATCGACTGGGCCATGTTGACCTGCATCGAGTGCAGGTAGATCGAACGGTGGCTGTAGACGACGCCCTTGGGGTCGCCCGTGGTGCCCGAGGTGTAGCACATGGAGGCGGCCTGGCGTTCGTCCAGCTCGGGCCAGTCGTAGACGGCCGGCTTGCCCGCGACGAGGTCCTCGTACTCGTGCACGCGCGCGTGGGAGCCGTCGAGGAGGGAGCGGTCGCCGGGTCCTGAGACGACGACGTGCTCGACCGTCCTGAGGTGCGGGAGCAGCGGGGCGAGCAGCGGCAGCAGCGACCCGTTGGCTATGACCACCCGGTCGGCGGCGTGGTTGACGATCCACACCAGCTGCTCGGGAGGCAGGCGCAGGTTGAGGGTGTGCAGCACGGCGCCCATGGCGGGGATCGCGAAGTAGGCCTCGACGTGCTCGGCGTTGTTCCACATGAGCGTGGCGACCCGGTCGTCGCCGGACACCCCGAGGTCGTCGCGCAGGGCGTGCGCCAGTTGGGCGGCGCGGTCGCCGATCTCGGCGAAGGAGCGGCGGTGCGGCTCGCCCTCGCCCGTCCAGGTGGTCACCTGTGACGAGCCGTGGATCGTGGCCCCGTGCGTCAGGATCCTCGAGATCAGCAGCGGTACGTCCTGCATGGTGCTCAGCACGGCGTCCTCCCAGGGCGGCGACATTGCCTACGCGGTGGTAACGGTTGTGCTGATTCTGCGCACATACCGCGCGGTATGTCACTAGGAGGCGATGATCGATCAGATCACGTTCAAGCCCTGGTCAAAACACCATGTCGGCCCGCTATCGCACAAGCCCCAGTTCAGGGTCCTCCCGCAGCTTGCCGAGCGCCCGCGACACGGCCGACTTCACGGTGCCCACCGAGACGCCGAGCACCTCGGCCGTCTGAGCCTCGCTGAGGTCCTCGTAGTACCTGAGGACCACCATCGCGCGCTGCCGCGCGGGCAGCTTCATGATCGCCTGCCACATCGCGTCGTGCAGCGCCTGCTGCTCGGCCGGGTCGTTGGCGCAGGTGACCGGCTCCGGCTCCGGCAGCTCGTCGCACATGAACTCGTCGACCTTGCGCTTGCGCCACTGCGACGTGCGCGTGTTCACCAGGGCACGGCGCACATAGCCGTCGAGCGCCCGGTGGTCCTCGATCCGCTCCCACGCGACGTACGTCTTGGCGAGCGCCGTCTGCAGCAGGTCCTCCGCGTCGTTCGGGTTCGCCGTCAGCGACCTGGCGGTGCGCAGCAGCACCGGCTGACGTGCTCTGACGTACGACGCGAAGGACGGATACGGTGCGGGCCGCGTCCTGCCGTTCGACGCGCTGGTGCAGACGAGTGTGGTCATGGCTCCCACGCTAGGTTCGCCTGCCCGGCGGGCGGATCGGCCGCAGGTCCCTAAGACGCGTCCCTCTCAGGTTGTAGGGGTGGTGCCTGCCCCACCTCCTACAGGTGGACGAGCCGTCGCCAGCCGTCAGGGATGACCCCGGGTGCCCGGCCGCCGCTCCCCGCCCGCTCTGCCGTGCGTCCCGGCGCCCTTGACCTCCCGGCCGTACGCCCCCGGGCCGACCTCGCAGGGTCCCGGCCGTACGCCCCCGGGCCGACCTCGCGGGGCCCCGGCCGGATGCCTCAGGCCGTGCCTTGGGCCTCCCCGCCGTCCACGCTCGGGCCGCCGGTGGGCCGCGCACCGGCCGGCACCGGGCTGTGGGTCGGCCTCGCACCGGCCCGCACCAGGCCGTGGGTCGGGAGCGGACGGGCCGGCACCAGACCGTGGGGCGGCCGCCCCGGGCCGTGCGTGGACCCTGGGCGTGCGTGCGCTCCTCGGCCGTCCTCGGGCTGACGGCAAGCCGTCCGTGGGCCGTCCCCGGGGCGCCGGCCGTGGGCCGCCTTCCGCGGGTCGCCGTCCCCGGGCCGTGCGTGGACCCTGGGCGTGCGTGCGCTCCTCGGCCGTCCTCGGGCTCTCAGCCGTCCGAGACCAGTACCAGGCCCGAGGTCGGCACGCCGGTCCCCGCCGTCACCAGGGCCCGTGCGGCGCCCGGGACCTGGTTCACGGACGTGCCCCGCAGCTGCCGTACGGCCTCCGCGATGCCGTTCATCCCGTGCAGGTAGGCCTCGCCGAGCTGGCCGCCGTGGGTGTTCAGCGGCAGCCGGTCCTCCGCCACGAAACCCGCGGCCTCGCCCGGAGCGCAGAAGCCGAACTCCTCCAGCTGCATCAGCACGAACGGGGTGAAGTGGTCGTACAGAATTCCGACGTCGACGTCGGCCGGCGCCAGCCCCGAGGTCCGCCACAGCTGACGGGCGACCACGGACATCTCCGGCAGGCCCGTCAGGTCGTCGCGGTAGAAGCTGGTCATCTGCTCCTGGGCCCGGCCCGCGCCCTGCGCCGCGGCGGCGATCACGGCGGGCGGGTGCGGCAGGTCGCGGGCCCGCTCCACCGAGGTGACGACCAGGGCCTGACCGCCGTCGGTCTCCTGGCAGCAGTCCAGCAGCCTGAGCGGTTCGGCGATCCAGCGGGAGGCCGCGTGGTCGGCGAGCGTGATCGGCCGGCCGTGGAAGTAGGCCGCCGGGTTGCCCGCCGCGTGCCGACGGGCCGTGACGGCCACCGGGCCGAAGGCCTCCTGCGCGGTCAGCCCGTACGCGTACAGGTACCGCTGGGCCGCCATCGCCACCCAGGACGCGGGCGTGAGCAGCCCGAACGGCAGCGACCAGCCGAGCGCCGCCCCCTCCGCCGACGGCTCCCGGTGCTGCACCCCCGAGCCGAAGCGGCGGCCCGAACGCTCGTTGAAGGCGCGGTAGCAGACGACGACGTCGGCCACGCCCGCCGCCACCGCCAGCGCCGCCTGCTGCACGGTCGCGCAGGCCGCCCCGCCGCCGTAGTGGACCCGCGAGAAGAAGGACAGTTCGCCCATCCCGCAGGCCTGCGCCACGGTGATCTCCGGACTGGTGTCCATCGTGAACGTCACCATGCCGTCCACGTCGGCCGGCACGAGCCCGGCGTCGTCCAGTGCGGCCCGTACCGCCTCCGCCGCCAGCCGCAGCTCGCTGCGCCCCGAGTCCTTGGAGAACTCCGTCGCCCCGATCCCGACGACGGCGGCCCGCCCGCCGAGCCGATCGCGCTCCCGCACGCTCATCGCGGGCCCGCCGCCGGCACCGTGAGCGTGACCGTGCCGGTGACATGACGGCCGACGCCGTTGTCCCCGGTGACCCGCACCACGGCGGTGTCCCCGTCGACCTCCTCGACCCGGCCCCGCAACACCATCGTGTCGCCCGGGTGGTTGGGCGCCCCGAGCCGGATGGCCACCTTGCGCAGCACGGTCGTCGGGCCGAACCAGTCCGTGAGGTAGCGGCCGACCAGGCCGTTGGTGGTGAGGATGTTCATGAAGATGTCGGGCGAACCCTTCTGCCGGGCCAGTTCGGGGTCGTGGTGGACGTCCTGGTAGTCGCGCGAGGCGAGGGCGCCGGCCACGATCAGGGTGCGGGTGATCTCGATCTCCAGCGGCGGCAGCACGTCACCGGCCTTCATGCGGCCCCCTCCCGCGCGCGGAACACCGGCAGCGTCAACTCGTCGTCGTACGTACGGAACTCGAGCTCCACGGGCATGCCGACCCGCACCTTGTCGTACGGGACGTCCACCACGTCGCTGATGACCCGGACGCCCTCGGCGAGCTCTATCAGCCCCACCGCGTAGGGCGGGGAGAACGCCGGGAAGGGCGGGTGGTGCATCACGACGTACGAGAAGACCGTCCCCTCGCCGCCGGCCTCGACGACGTCCCACTCGGCCGCGCCGCACGCGTTGCAGCCGGGCAGCCACGGGAAGCGGAGGGTGTCGCAGCCGGCGCAGCGCTGGATGAGGAAGCGGCGGTCTCGGACGCCCTCCCAGAAACCGGCGTTGTCACGGTTCACGACGGGGCGGGGGCGGCGTTCGCGCGGCCGCGGAGTCCGCCTCGCCGGGGCGTACATGAGGACGCGGAAGCGGTGCGTGCCGACGAGCGTTCCGGCCACGCGCACGTCGGTCCGGGTCGTGACGAAGTGCCCGGCGCCCAGCTTGGTGGTCTTGCGCGGCGACACCGACTCGATCACCGTGTCGAAGGCGACCTCGTCGCCCGGCCGCAGCGGACGCAGATACTCCTGCTCGCAGTCGGTGGCCACCACCGCGGTGCAGCCCGCTTCGTCGAGCAGGGTGAGGAGCTCGTCGTAGGCCTGCGCGCGCCCCTGGTGACCGCTCAGGCCGCCCATGATCCACGCCTGCAGCATGGTGGGCGGGGCGATCGCGCCGGGGCCGGTGTACGCGGGGTTGCCGTCGCCCATCGCCTCGCACCAGTGCCGGATCATGGGCGCGTTGACGGGGTCCCGGCCGGCGCCGGCGACCGCGGCGGGGCGGCCCTCGTAGGCCTTGAGCCGCGCGTGCAGATCGTCGTCGTCCACGACCGCACTCCTTCCAGGACCGGGACGGGAGAGGCGTGAGGACTGCCGGTGACCGAACGGTTTCTGACTGTCCGTCAGATCCTGGAGCCTGTCAAGGTCGCCGACGCGGCGCATCCCGCCCACGCCCTCTTCCCTATTTCGAACATGCGTACGACAATGGAGGCATGGCCACTACCGACCGGTTCCCCCGGCAGGCCACCACGCTGGCCCTCGCCCATGCCCTGTCGGCCGCCGAACGCGGCCTGGCCGTCATCCCCCTGTCCAGGACCAAGCTCCCGGCCCTGCGCTCCCCGCACCGCGACGCACCGCACAACGACGCACCACGCCACGACGCAGACCGCGACGCACACCGGGACGCACGCCGCGACAATCACCGGGGCGGGGGCGCGGAAGGCCCCGCCGGTCCGCCCTGCCACGGCGAATGCGGCCGCCCCGGTCACGGCGTGTACGACGCCGCCACCGACCCCGCCCGCATCCGCGAACTCTTCGCCGCCGCCCCCTGGGCCACCGGGTACGGCATCGCCTGCGGGCTGCCCCCGCACCACCTCGTCGGCGTCGACCTGGACACCAAGTCCGGCACGGACTCCACGGCGGCCCTGCGCGAACTGGCCCTGCGGCACCTCTTCACGATCCCGCCGACGGTCGTCGTCCTCACACCGTCCGGCGGACGGCACCTCTGGCTCACCGGCCCGCCGGACGTCGTCGTCCCCAACTCGGCAGGCCGACTCGCCCCCGGCATCGACATCCGCGGCGCCGGCGGCTACCTGGTCGGCCCCGGCTCCCGCACCGCCCACGGCGTCTACGCCGCCGACCCCGGCAGCGCCCACCTCCCGCCGGCGCCCTGCCCGCCCTCGCTGCTGCGTCTGCTGGTCCCACCGGCGCGCGCCGCGCGCCCGGGCAGACAGTCCCCGGCGGGCGGCGCGCACGGCCGGGGCCTGATCCAGTTCGTCCTGTCCGCCCACGAAGGGCAGCGCAACACCCGGCTGTTCTGGGCGGCCTGCCGGGCCCACGAGAACGGCATCGGGGCAGAACTGACCGAGGATCTCGTCACCGCGGCCGTCCACACCGGTCTGACGGCCCGGGAGGCCCGGGGGACGATCGCGTCGGCCGCCCGGATGACGGCACACCGCCCGGCCCCGTGACCCCCGCACGCGCACCGGCCCCGCGACGGCCGACCGGTCTCCGAAGCCGCACCGGCGCCGCGACGGTCGACCGGTCTCCGGAACCGCACCGGCCCTGCGACGGTCAGCCTCCGGAACGCTGCCCCTGGACGGCCGACCGTCGGCGCAGCGCGAGGACGATGCCACCGCCGACCACGACGAGCCCTGCGGCGGTACCGGCGATCACCGTGGTCCCACCGCCCCCACCGGTCTCGGCGAGCCGGACGCCGCCGCCCGCCGGCGACACGGCGGGCACGGGAGCGGCGGAGGCCGAGGCCGAGGACTCCGAGGACGCCTCGTCGGACGGCGCGGCGGACGCCGAGGAGGACGCCGAGTCCGGAGCCGACGGAGATGCGGAGGGCGACGCCGACGCCGATGCGGATGCCGAGGCCGACGCACTGGCCGGCGCACAGGTGTCCTCCTGCACGACGACCAGGGGCTGGACGTCGTCGTCGACCAGGTTGCCCGCCTTCACGTGGATCCGGAACGTCTCTCCGGCGTACCACGACTCGGGAACGAACTCGACGGTGGCGCCTCGAGCGGTCGGATGGGCGAGGGTCTTGGTCTCGATGAGCCGCTGGTTGTTGATCGGCTGATTCAGCTGGAGGTACAGGTCGATGCGGGCCGGCGTGCCCGAGGCGTCCTTGTCGGTGACGCGGATGACGCCGTGGCCGCCGGCGTCGCAGACGGCCACGGCGGAGAAGTCACCGATGCTGCACGCGAGCGCCGCGTGCGCGCCGCCGACGGCGAGAGCGGCCGCGGCAGCGAGAGTGCCTATGCCGCGGACCGCCATGGCGGCGTGGGATGAACGAGACACGCTTGTCCTTCACGATCGATCACGATGCGATGAAACGGCTCCCTCGGAGCCCCTCCCCAAGGAACATCGCCCCGCGTCAAGGCAGACCGATCAACAGGTCATGATCAGGTGCTCAACTGGTCAAGAATCAGCCGGGGCAGGCTCGTCACCCCCACCGGCCCGGAGAACACCATGCCCCGATGACCCGTCCTGCAGGCCGACGGCGGAGGCGGAGGGCTTCCGGCACACCGTCCTCCGCGAACTCGTAGGGGCCGGCCCGAATCGCTCGCCGCGATGCGGCACTTGCCCGACACCTTCAAGGAGGCCCGGACAACAGGCTCGTAGTCGCCGTAGGCACCGTTTGGATCGTTCACACCGCGATGCTCGGCATCGCCCGACTGCACAACCTCGCCCTCACCGGATGACTCACGCCCCATTGTTGGCGCTGGCTTCTCACTTCGGAGAGCACCGGAACGCCCGAACAGTGGGCCAAGGGCAAGTCACGGCCGGATGTGTTTCAACGTGAACTCGGGCAGGGCATACGGGCCGGCCTGTGGGGCTTGGGGATCGGCAGCGACGTCGGCGTCAGTGATGTGCGACGCATGTGTTTCGGCGTCGTCGATGGGCGTGTAGGCCAGTTCGGATTCCGTGGGGAGTTCCCAGAAGCGGCGGGTGTTGGCAGAGACGGCGTACGCCGTGGCGAAGCGCGTGGAGAGCGGGGCAGTAAGTGCGGCGCGGCAGAAGCCGACGGCATCACGCGGGCTGAGCCAAGTCGCCAGGTGGCGCGACTCGGTGGGCGCTTCCTCGAAGCTGCCGATACGCAGGCAGATCACGGAAACATCGAACTTGTCCGCATACAGCCGCCCCAGGGCCTCGACAGCCGCCTTACTCACCCCGTACAGGCCGTCGGGGCGCACCGGCTCCTGTGGGCCAGTGTGATGGGCCGTGGGATAAAATCCGCTCACGCGGTTGCTGCTGGCCAGCACGACCCGTGGAATCGCCGCACGTCGGGCAGCTTCCAGGACATGGTGAGTGCCCAACACATTGGCGTCCAGAAGATGCTCGAGCGGTGCCTCGTCCGGCAAGCCGCCCAGATGGAGCACGGCGTCCGCACCCGAGAGCGCAGCCTCGACGGCGGTCGCATCCCGAAGATCGACGCTATGGACCACCTCGTTCGCGGCCTCGACCTGGAGCGGCACGCGGTCGAGCAAGACCAGGCGGCTCACCTCACCGCGCAAGGCCCGGCGCACGACCGAGCCGATGTTCCCTGCTGCCCCGGTGACGACCACTGTTCCCAGCCCCACTGCACACCTCCACCGTTCGACCTCAGCAACGCCCTGATCTGGACAGACAATGATCCTCTCATCGCCGGTCACGACACCCAACGGGTGGGGAGCCAACAGGAGTTGAGGACTTGCAACGAGGGCATTCGCCATACGGGACAACCTTTGGTGCGCGTCACTGCGTTAGCGACTTCCCTGCCCATGTGGCGACGCCTGCGCATCTCGCCGTGCGGAGGTTGGCAAGGGCTGGACGGAGGACGGCACGTCGTACGAGAAGCGTGGGCTCGAGCGGCGGAGGAGCGGTGCCACACGCTCCGTCCCTATCCCGCCCGTCCTCGTTCATCTGCTCAGAGAACACGTCGCCGCCTACGGCACCGCGGACGACGGCCGACTGTTCCGTGCGGCGCGCGGAGGGCGCGTCGCGTCTCCGGAGTATCGCGGTCGTTGGGAGTGAGCACGCAAAGCGGTGCTCACTCCCAACGAGGTGAAGTCCGACCTTGCGGCGGTGCCGTACTCCCTGCGGCATGCCGGCGTATTGCTCTGGATCAAGTCGAGGGTGGATCCCGCGGCGATGGCCGCGCGCCGTCCGCCCCATCGCCGTGCCGTACCGGTTCTACGCGAAGATCTTCAAGGGCGGCCAGCAGCAGTCCGACAGCCTGATCGCCTGCGCGCTCGGCGAGGGGGAGCAGCCAGCCCTGATCCTGGCCCGCAGATGGCCCATACGCACTGGTCAGAGGTGAGATACGGGCGAGCCGGGGTGAGACAGGGTGAACACGGAAGGGGCACCGCTCCGGAGAGTGGCGCCCCTTCTGACCTGCAAGTCTCTGACCTGCGCTGCGGTGGGTGTGGGATTTGAACCCACGGTGACTCGCGCCACGACGGTTTTCAAGATCTCTCGGCGATAGGGATGGTGAGCCGCTCCACCGCAGGTCAGGCGGGTACGAGGACTCCGGCAGCGCCGTCGTCATCGTCATCGTGCCCGCTACGTGCCCCAGGCTCGTGATCGTGCCCGCTGAGCCAAGAGTCGGCCGCTTCGGCCACCTGGTCGTCGCGACCGGCGACCGGCCGGGCGTAGTGCCGGGTCGTGACGCTCGCGTTCGAATGGCCGAGGCGATGAGCGGCGGTCATCACGCCGTACCGGTCGGCCACCCAAGTGCCGTGCGAGGCCCGGAGGTCATGCGGAGTGACGTCGGTCAGCCCAGCCGCAGCCACGGCCGGGTCGAAGTACGCCTTGCGCCACTGGTTGTAGCGCAACGGCTTCCCCGCTGGCGTGGTGAACAGGAGCGTGTCATCCCCGCCGGGCAGAGTCTCCAAGTGCCGGCCGAGCCGCTGCGCCAGCGACGGGCCGACGCGAAGGAGCCGCTTCTGATGGGACTTCGGGGTGTCGAAGACCAAGGTGCCGTTGGCTTCGGCAAGGTTCTCGTCGACCAGGACGAAGCCGCCGGACACGTCGATGTCCCCACGCCGGAGGGCGAACGCCTCACCGACTCGCAGACCCGCGTACGCGAGAAGAGCGATCAGCAGTCCGTGAGACTCGGCGGCACTCTGTACGACCCGTGAGGCTTCGAGCGGGGTAAGGATGTGCGGCTCGGTCTGTGGCATCCGAGGCAGCTTCACGCCCCGGCATGGCGTCTGCGGGATGATGTCGTTGTCGACGGCGGCCCGCATGACCTGCGACAGGACTCGGTACGCCTGCCGGATCCGCGAGGCACTGAGCCCCTTGGTCTTCATCCCTCCGACCCACTCGACAACCGTGATCGGCCGCAGGCTGGACAACTCACGGTCCCCGAGAGCCGGGTTGATCAGCGAGTTGATCAGAGACCGGTACGACGCCTGTGTCTTGTGCTTGAGCTGCGGGGAGACGGCTGCGAGCCACCGGGCCGCCCAGTCGCGTACGGTCGTCTGCCCCTCGGCGGGGTCGAGCCAGTGCCCTTCCTCGATCTCGATGCGCTTCCGGGCAAGCCACCGGTCGGCGTCCGTCGTGGTGGCGAACGTCCGGTCGGCCGGGCGGAGCACTCCATCGGGCCCGGGGTATCGAGCTTGGAAGCGGCCTGAGGGGAGCTTGCGGATCCGGCCGAAGGCACGGCGGGACTTGCGCTTTCCAGCCATCAGGCAGCCCTCCTGAGCGCGTTGGGCCGCAGGGCGATCGGCTGCACGGTGTTCTCGGCCACGTACGCCTCCAGAGCCCATTCAGGGATCCGCACGTGTCGGCCGACCTTCACGAAGGTGATGCGACGCTCTTCAACAAGCCGACGGGGGAACCTCACACCGGTCCCGAGTCGATCGGCGACTTCCTGCACGCTCAACAGCCGATCCATACTCACCACTCCCCCTCAGCCTCAAGATCAAGTTCAGATATGTCGGCCAGGGCTTCACGGGCCGTCTCTCGGTTCAGTCGGATCTCCTTTGCGATCGATGCGGCGAGCCAGGATTCGCCGGGGGAATGGCCATGCCCGGCGTAAGCCCAGTGGGCGAGCACGAGCGTGGAGCGTTCCGCGTCCTCCTGGTCTTCAGGCAGTCCTCGCTCCCGACGCTCCTGGCGGGCGCGGAAGTCGGCGCGGACCTGGCGCCGTTCGGCGAAGGTCGAGGAGTAGCGGCGGGACTTGGTGAGGAAGTGGCCGCGGAAGCCGAGCATGTGAGCCCAGGCCCAGAGCTTGCGGTCCGGGTAGTGCTGGTCAAGGGCATGACAGGCTTGAATCAGACGCCGAGTGTGGTCGGGCAGTTCCGGCCGCTTGTCGAGTTCGGAGAGCTCCCCGACTCGGCGGTCGACCGTGCCGGTGGACTCGGCGGCCTTGGTCGCGTACTTCGCGACGTACGCGGCCACGGCCTGTTCGTTCAGCTCCTGGCCGTCGGTGCCGATGGCCCGTACGTCGACCTGGGCACCCCAGCGCAGGACGCGCGCCGGGTGGTCATCGGCAGGCGCCACCGGGACGGAGACTCGGGCGGCGGCATCACGGATCGCATCCCCGAGCAGTGCCGTACTGGCCCACTCGGGCGGGGAGTCGTCGGGACCGGCCGGACCGTCCAGTCGGACGATGGCGTGGAAGTGGATCGCCCCGCGCCTCTGGAACTCGGCGACCTTGCCGAAGGAGATCCGGCAGACCTCCCGCAGCGTGGCCTGAGTGATGCCAGCGCGAGCGGCGATCTCCCGGCGGAGGTAGATCGTGAAGCGTCGCCAGAGGTCCCCGGCGTGGTTGTTCCAGAGAACGGCTCCGGCGTAGTCGTACGTGTCAGCGTCGAGCGCCGTGCCGAGTTCGGCGGCGTCCTCGGAGTGGGCGACACCGCAGCGGCAGCGACCGTTCTCGGGACGGTTGTGGACCGGCCCGAAGGAAGGAGCGGTCAGGGTGGCGAACACGCCGGGGTGGATGCGTACTCCGTCGGGGATACCCATGCGCGGGTCACCGGTGAGTCCGGCGCGTATGAGGTGGTAGGCGTCGCCCGCGTACGTCCAGGCACAGGAGGGGCAGCGGGAGGCCCGCCTATTGCCGCAGGCAACCCGCAGACGTCCGCCCGGCTCCTCGGCCGTGGAGTACGAGTAGAGGACGTCCCCGGTCCGTGCGTCACGGGTGACCGTCGTACCGGACAGGTGGATCGGGTCCGAGCAGCCACCCGTACGGCGTACCTGGTCGCGCCACCGGTCGAACCCGGGAGCCGAGGCGGCCCGCAGCAGATCAGCCAGGGTCACGGGGTCGGTACCCATGGAGGCCGCAGCACCGGCCACGGCCTCAGGGGCGACGGGGAACACCGTCACTCGACCACCCCCGGAGCGTCGACGATCTCGACCTCCAGGACCTTCGCGCCGCCGCAGTCGGGGCAGTAGAGCTGGAATCCGGTGGTGTCGTAGCCGCTGCCCGCGCAGGCCGGGCATTCCAGCCACTCGGTGGTGCCGAAGGCCGTACGGCAGGCCTTCGCGTCCTGGCAGCGCGTCTTGCCACACACCGCACAGCTACGGGCCGTGCGGCGAATGATCCTCGGCGCTAAGACTCCGGTCGGCCGACCGGCGTGGATCAGCGAGACAGGCATGATGGAGGCTCCCTTGGAAGAGGGGTGGGGCGGCGCATCTGCTTGGCGGTAGGGGCGCCGCCCTTCTTCAGGGAGTGTTCACCTCCCTAGGGAGATTGAAACCAAACCTCCCTAGGGATGTCAACGGGACCTGCGGAGGGACGTGGGTTCGGGAAGTGATCGGGTACGCGTTCGTGCGTCTGGAAGGGGGTGGCGGGTAGGCTGACCACCCTAGGGAGCATCGACGAGTGGAGAGAGACATGCCCGAGACTGCGCGGCAGATTGCCGACGATCTCCGGGCGCGGATCGAGTCCGGTGAGCTGGTGCCGGGCGATCGGTTGCCCGGTGAGCCCTCGCTGGTGAAGACGTACGGCGTCGCCAAGATGACCGCCAACCAGGCCTTGAAGATCCTCGTGAGTGAGGGCCTGGCGGTCGCGCGACCCGGATCCGGCACCTACGTCCGGGAGTTCAGGCCGATCCGACGGGTCGCGAACGACCGCCTCTCCAAGTCCCGCCGCGAGGCCGGTCAGTCCATCTGGTCTGCCGACGTGGCCCAGCGCCCCCTGGTCACCGACGTCCAGGTCTATGAGGCCGAAGCTCCGCGCCAGATCGGGCGGTTGCTGAACCTCGAGCCCGGGGCAGCCGTCATCGTGCGGAGCCGGAAGTTCGTCGTCGAGGACCGTCCTGTGCAAATCGCAACGTCGTACCTCCCCGCGGATCTGGTCCGAGACACAGCGATCGCCCAGCCGAACACGGGCCCGGGAGGCAGCTACGCCCGCCTGGCCGAGCTGGGCGCGGAACCCGTGCTCTTCTCCGAGGAGCTTCGGGCGCGGATGCCCAGCGAGGAGGAGCGGACCGCCTTGGCCCTCGCGGCCGGCACTCCGGTCCTGGAGATCTGCCGCACCGCCTTCACCGAGGACGAGCGCCCCGTGGAGGTCAACCAGATGCTTCTGGACGCCGGTTCGTACGTCCTGGAGTACCGCCTGAGCAGCTGAGCTGTTACAGGAATCTCTACCTCATCAAGCACCCGGCTGCGCTCCGCTCCGCCGGGCGGGCTTCCCGGCTCCGCTCGGGGCGCCGCTCCTGCCTTCGGCCCGCTCCGCCCCGGCTGCGCCGACGCCCGCCCACTGTGGATAGGCCCGGAGGTCATGAGTCGAGCACCCGACCTACGCGGCCACCAGTCAAGGACATGCCTCCGGCGGGGGATCGGCCGGCACCGGGTGGGAGGGGGCGCCGTTCCCGGCCGCGGGCACATCGTGGCGAGCGTGGTGGGCTCCCATCCCGTCCACCATCGACCCAGGCGAAGCCGAGCAGACGCGGCCCATGGCGTCCAGGTCGTTCGTACAGTGGCGCGCTCCACCTGGACGCCATGAACCACGCCCGCTCCACAGACGTGTGGGTCGACGGCGGACGGGATGGGAGCTGGGGAGAGTGGTGGTTGATGTTCGTGGTGAAGGTGCGCGTGGCGGCGCTACAGTCCCGGACATGAAGACGGAGAGACTGAGAAGGTTCGGTGCGTCGTTCATCGCGATAGTCAGGCACGTCGTCCGGCGCCCTTTGCTGATTCTGGTCCTCGTGCTGATCCTCGCTGGGACCTACTGGCTGCGAACCGTGTTGCCGCAGCCATGGGACGGTCTGTCCTACGGGTTCGGCTTGCTTGCTGCCATGTGGTCGATCTCAGCGACCATCCCTCGCGCCCAAGAGGACCGAGAGACTGACGACCCGGCGTGCCCGCCGCGTGCCCGATAGACCGGGAACTCACGGGGAATCACGGTCACGAGCGGGCAGCGCGCACGACGAAGGCCCCCGACCGATGATGCTGGTCAGGGGCCTTCAACTTGAGCGGTGGGTGTGGGATTTGAACCCACGGTGACTCGCGCCACGACGGTTTTCAAGACCGTTCCCTTAGGCCGCTCGGGCAACCCACCTGCGCCCCGGCCCACCTGGGGCGGAGCGGGTACAGACTACCGGGCGCGAGCCCTGCTCGGGGTGCGTGGTCCACACGGGGTCCATTGGCCCCCGTCCTGAGCTGTGGGTGTGTTCAGCTGAAGGGAACGGCGTCCGCCGGGGAGGTGTGCCAGTTGGTGACGATCGGCTTGTCGACCGTGATGGTGCCGACCCGCAAGGAAACGGGGTCGGGGTCGTCGTCACCGACGGCCACGATGATGCTGTTCAGTTCCTTGCCGCCGTCTGTGTTGGTGCTCTTCGGGTTCACTCCGGCGTAGGCGGTGGTGCTCCCGCTCAGCTTGATCTGCTCGCCGACGGACTGCTCCGCGGGACCCGCCTCGGTGCCGTCGGATCCGAACGCCACGGTCGGAAGCGCGGCGGGCAGGTAGCAGGTGATCCCAGGCTTCGCCTTCGCGATGACCAGGATGTATCCGCCGCCCTGAGTCTCGGACTTGGTGCTCCAGGAGATGTCGTTGGCGCCGCAGCCCTGCTCGACCTGCTCCCGCTTGCCGTTGCCGGTGTCGGCGCCGGAGCCGGCCCCGTCCTCGGTTCCCTTGGCCGCCGTGTCGGAGCCCTTGCCGGAGCCCTTGCCGGTGCTCTGTTCCTTGCCCGCAGTCGACGAGCCGGACGGGGTTGCCGCATTGCCGGACGGAGTGGCGGACGAAGAGCCCTTCGCGGCACCGGTGTCCGTGTCCGCGCCTGTGTCCTGGCACGCGGTCATCAGCATGGCACCGCCCACGAGGGCCGCGGAGACGAGGAATGCCTTGCGATGGTTGCCGGACATGAAATCCCCTTGGTGATCGGTGTGTTGAGGCCGGAGCGGGTTCGGCTTCTCGGTGCTTCCTTGATCATTATGAGGGGGTTGCGAGTCGAAAGGTTCATGGTGCCCTCGTTTCTCGACAACGCTGTTGCAGAGCGATGACATGATCACGAAGTGGGGTGTCCCGTCGGGTACGAACCGAGGACCTGCCGCTCACGACCCGATCGCTCTGATCGACAGAGCCAGGACCGAGGCCGTGGGCCGGGCGGGACGGTCGCCCACGGATACGAGGCGCCCGACCGTGCGACTCAGGCGGCTCGACTCCACGAAGGCAAAGATCTGTGGACAGAGCCGAGTGGATCGCTGTGCCGCCGATCAGCACGTCCGCTGAACTGCTGGTTCTCCCGCCGACCGGTCCACGCCTGGTCCACCCACGGTGATCGACAACGCGACAGGGCCGGATCAGGGTGCGACAGGTCCCATGCCGATGGGGCGCCCCTCAGCGAGGGGCGCCCCATTTGACCAGCACGTCTATAGCCTGCGGAGTCGGCGGGATCCGAACCCGCGGGGACGCTTTCACGTCCTCACTCCGCGGGCAGGGGAAATGCCTCGACAAGGCCGGCGGCGGGCCGGGATGCTCGACGCGATGACGAGAACAGACGACATGCCTGCCGCGTGGGACGAGCGCACCCAGCTCACCACATTCCTCGACTACGCCCGTGACACCGCTCTCGCCAAGTGCGAGGACCTCTCCGACGCGGAGGCCCGCAAGGCGCCCCTGCCGGCGTCGCCTCTGATGACGCCGAGCGGCCTGATCAGCCATCTGCGCTGGGTCGAGTACTACTGGTTCCGGGTGGTGTTTATCGGCGAGGAGGACGAGGGGCCGTGGACCGACGAGGACCCCGACCGTGAGATGCGCGTCGCCGTGGACCTCCCGCTCGCGCGGCTGCTCGAGGAGTACGCCGCTCACGCCGAACAGCACCGCGCGCTGGTCGCCGGGCACGACCTCGACGCCACGGCCCAGCGGGCGACGCGCGACGGCCGTCATGTGGACCTGCGCTGGATCCTTCTGCACCTGATCGAGGAGACGGCCCGGCACAACGGACACCTCGACGTCCTGCGCGAACTGATCGACGGCAGGACGGGCGCCTAGCGGGCCCGGACACGAGCTCGCACGCGCGCGTGAGGCGGCCGGCGTCGAAGCCGGGGTGTCACGCGCGCGTGCGTCCGGGGGGCGTCCGCGACGATCAGTTGTCGCCCTTGCGGGAACCGAGGGTCAGGTCGACGGTGTGGGACTTGCCGCCCCGCTCGTAGGTGATCGTGACCTTGTCGCCGGGCTGGTGGGTCCAGATCTCGCCGATGAGGGTCGGACCGCTGTCGATCACCATGTCGTCGAGCTTGGTGATGACGTCGCCGGGCTTCAGGCCGGCCTTGGCCGCCGGACCGCCCGCCTCGACCGCGGACGCACCGCCCTCGGCCGTGTCCGTGATCTTCGCGCCGCCCGAGGAGTCCTGCAGGGAGACCGACGCCCCGATCTTGGCGTAGACGGGCTCACCCGTCTTGATCAGCTGCTGGGCGACGTACCTGGCCTGGTTGATCGGGATCGCGAAGCCGAGGCCGATCGAGCCGGACTGGGTGGTGCCGCCCAGACCGCCGCCGCCGGTGGACTGGATCGCGGAGTTGATGCCGATGACGTTGCCCGAGGCGTCCAGCAGCGGGCCGCCCGAGTTGCCCGGGTTGATGGAGGCGTCCGTCTGCAGGGCGCTCATGTACGAGGCCGAGCTGCCGGTGCTGTCGCTGGAGGCCACCGGACGGTTCTTCGCGCTGATGATGCCCGTGGTGACCGTGTTGGACAGGCCGAAGGGCGCGCCGATCGCGATCGTCGAGTCGCCGACCGCCACCTTGTCGGAGTCGCCGAGGGTGAGCGGCTTCAGGTCCGAGGGGGCGTTCTTGAGCTTGATGACGGCGACGTCGTAGCCCTGGGCGTGGCCCACGACCTCGGCGTTGTACTTCTTGCCGTTCGGGAAGGTGGCCGTCACCTTGCCGCCGTCGACCGCCTCGGCGACGACGTGGTTGTTGGTGACGATGTGGCCCTGGGTGTCGAACACGAAGCCCGTGCCGGTGCCGCCCTCGCCGCTGCTGGACTCGGCCTGGATGGTCACCGTGCTGGGCAGGGCCTTGGCCGCGACCCCGGCGACGGTGCCCGGGTCGCGCTTGACCTCGCCGCCGTTGGTGGAGGAGGAGACGGTGGTCGAGCCGGTGTCGTCGTCGTTCTTGGCCAGCGTGTAGCCGAGGCCGCCGCCCAGGCCGCCCGCGACCAGCGCGGCGACCAGGATCGCGGCGACGAGCCCGCCACGGCCCCGGCCGGACTTCGGCGCAGGCTGCTGGTAGGACGCTCCCCAGGCAGTCCCACCGGCGCCACCGGCGGCCGCGGAGCCGTTGTCGCCGTACGCGTGCGTGCCGGCAACGCCGTCGCCGTACGCGTGCGTGCCGGCAACGCCGTCGCCGTACGCGTGCGTGCCGGCACCGCCGTCGCCGTACGCGTGCGTGCCCGCGTCGGCGTACACCGGCGTGACCGGAGCGGGGGCCGGGCCGCCGGGCCAGTCGCCCTCGGGGGCGGCCGGAGAGGCGGGCGGAGCGACGGCGGGCGGGACCGTGGCCGTGTGCGGCGCCGGGGGCGCCTGCGACGGGGCCGGCGGCGGCCAGTCGCCGTCCGTCGACGCCGGTGCGCCCTGCGGCGCGGTGGGCGGCGGCCAGCCGGCCTCGGGAGCGCCCGCCGCGTGGGCGGGCGCTCCCGGCGCCTGTGCGGACGTCGCCGGGAGCTCGGTGGTGGGCGCGCCCGCGTCCGGCGCGGTCTGCTGCGCGGAGGCCGAGGGAGAATCCACCGGCACGGGGGGTGCGGACGGGGCCGGGGGAACCTGGGTGCCCTCGTTCTTGCCCTCGTTCTCGGTGTTCACAGCTCTTCTCCTCGATCCACGGCTGTTGTCGTCGGTCGTACTCAGGTCACGTTCGTCGCGCGCTGAAGCAGTACAGGTGTTCCTGGTGTACGTCTCAGCTTTTCCCACGGGCCGTCAGAGCACCATAAGCGGTGGCTGTGGGTCCCTGACCATTCTTTATAAGGGGTATTACGCACAATAAACGCGCATCTTCGAAACATCTCAGAGGGTTCTCAGACGACTGCGTGCCGGTGGCACGATGACGCGGTGACTCACGCACGGCAGCACCACATTCAAGTCGTCGCTCACCGAGGCGCTTCCGAGGAGGCCCCCGAGCACACCCTGGCCGCGTACAAGAAGGCGATCGAGGACGGCGCGGACGCCCTCGAGTGCGACGTACGGCTGACCGCGGACGGCCATCTCGTCTGCGTGCACGACCGTCGCGTCAACCGTACGTCGAACGGCCGCGGCGCGGTCTCCGCCCTGGAACTCGCCGACCTCGCGGCGCTGGACTTCGGCTCCTGGAAGACGAAGGAGGCCCGCGAGGCCTGGCAGGCACGGGAGGAGGACCCGGACTGGGAGGTCCGGCCGGAGGACCGCGAGGAGACCTCCGTCCTCACTCTGGAGCGGCTGCTGGAGCTCGTCTCCGACGCGGGACGCCGGGTGGAACTGGCCATCGAGACCAAGCATCCGACGCGCTGGGCCGGACAGGTGGAGGAGCGCCTGCTGGCGCTGCTGAAGACGTTCGGCCTGGACGCGCCGGCCTCGGCGGCCGAGTCCCCGGTGCGGATCATGAGCTTCTCGGCCCGCTCGCTGCACCGGGTGCGCGCCGCCGCTCCCACGATGCCGACCGTGTACCTGATGCAGTTCGTCTCGCCCCGGCTGCGCGACGGACGGCTGCCCGCGGGCGTCGGGATCGCCGGCCCGTCGATGCGGATCGTGCGCAGCCATCCCTCCTACGTCCAGCGGCTGAAAAAGGCCGGACACCAGGTGCACGTGTGGACGGTGAACGAGCCCGGCGACGTCGACCTGTGCGTCGAACTGGGCGTCGACGCGATCATCACCAACCGCCCGCGCGCGGTGCTCGGACGGCTGGGCCGCTGATCCGGGAGGCCGCGGGCCACGGCGCTTCGCCGGCTCGCGCCCTCCTCACCCCCGCCCCTCCCCGCAGGACGAGCCGAAGTGCGTTCGGAGAAAGTCACAGAAGTCCCACAAGCCCCATCCACACCTCTTGACCACACCGCGCGCCTGCAGCATCCTCCGTTCCAGCCATACCGTCCAAATTCAGCCACGCACTGAACAGGCGCTCACAGGGAGTGCTCCGGCGCGTTCGCTGCGTGTTCGGCCGTTCCGAATGCGTCGCCGGACCTGCATTGGCCGGTTTCCGGTACAGGCCAATGGGGCATCCACTCCGTGGCGTGGGGCGAAGGAGGTCTCGGGGGTGGCGTTGGTGGTGGCACAGGAGGTGCCCGCGTCGTCGAGCATGGCCGTATCCCATGGCCCTGCGGGCGTGGGAAACGCGAGACACCGCATGCGTGATCAGCTGCGCAGGGGCGGGGTGTCGGAGTCGGTCATCGACGACGCCGTACTGATCCTTTCCGAGCTCCTGAGCAATGCCTGCAAGCACGGCAGACCGCTGGGCGACGACCTGGCAGGGGACGGCGACGTCCGGGCCGCGTGGCGGGTCGATCCGGGTGGCCGGCTGGTGGTCGAGGTGACCGACGGCGGCGGCCCGACCCGCCCGGCCCCGGCCACCCCCTCCGTCACGGCCCACGGCGGCCGCGGGCTCAACATCATCACGGCGCTGTCCGACGACTGGGGCGTGCGGGACGACGCCCGCGGCGAGGTGACGGTGTGGGCCGTCGTCCACGCGGACGTGTACGACCCGGACGCCGGCTGTCGACGCGACGACTTCGCGAGCCGGGTCGCCGCCCCGTCGGTGGCCTCGATCCCCGGCCTCGACTTCACCGACGCCTTCGACGACCTGGACTAGGGACGCGAAGAATCGGAACACCCGGACACGGGCCCGGACACGGGTCTGGACACGGGTCTGGGCCCGAACGCGGATGCGGGCTCGGGCCCGGACGCGCATGCAGGCCCGGACACGGATGCGGGCCCGGACGTGGGCCGGGACGCGGAGAACCGGGGATGCGGGGCACCGGGACGCAGGGGTCAGCAACGCGGGGATCCGGGGATGCGGGGCACCGGGACGCAGGGGTCAGCGCCGCGGGGATCCGGTCGCCGCGCGGGCCCGGATCGCCGCGCGGGGCGTCGCGCACGACTGCCGCGTTGTCCACAGGTTCCCGTGACGGAGCGTGCGAACGGCTAGGCTCCCGCCGTACCAGACGAG
This sequence comes from Streptomyces sp. SAS_272, assembly GCF_052543235.1. Lineage (NCBI taxonomy): Bacteria > Bacillati > Actinomycetota > Actinomycetes > Kitasatosporales > Streptomycetaceae > Streptomyces > Streptomyces sp. SAS_272. The sequence goes on from NZ_JBMNDR010000038.1 coordinate 43,669, forward strand.
CCGTAACCGGGAGACACCCAGATGGCCAAGAAGCGACCCCAGACGACGGCCAAGCGGCCGCAGCCCACCGACGCGGACATCCCGGTCGTCGGCGCGCGGGAGCCCTGCCCGTGCGGCAGCGGCCGCCGCTACAAGGCCTGCCACGGCCGGGCCGCCGCGCACGCGGTGACCGAGCTGGTGCAGCGCCCCTTCGAGGGCCTGCCGGGCGAGTGCGACTGGGTGTCGCTGCGCGAGCTGGTGCCGGCCGCCACGGTGGAGCTGACGCTGAAGGGCGGTCTGCCCGAGGGCGTCCCGTCCGTCACGCTCGCCACCGTCCTGCCGATGGCCTGGCCCGCCCTGCGTCGCGACGACGGCTCGGTGCTGCTCGGTCTGCAGAACGACACGTCGTCGGGCGACCTCAGCCGTGACCTGGCGGACACCCTGCAGCGGGCGCTGGAGGCGGACCCGGGCACTCCGGTGCAGGCGCGCCGCGCCCCGGCGGACGGTCCGCGGATGCAGGATCTGCTCGACGCCGAAGGCGCGTTCGAGCCAGTTGTGCACAGTGGCTTCGAGTTCTGGGTCCCGGACCCGGAGAACGCCGCGCCGGAGGTGGCCGCCTCCCTGGAGCGCGCCAACGCCGCGGCGATCCCGACCGTCAAGCTGACCGGCGTCGACGCCGCCTACTGGTGCGAGACACCGGACAAGAACCACCTGCGCTGGGTCATGCAGCACCCGGAGGAGCGGCTTCTGGACGCGCTCGCGCGGCTGCACGCGGCGGGCCGCTCCGGCCTCGGCGAGGGCACGCGTCTGGTGGGCTCGTTTAGGGCGCACGGCGTGCTGGTGCCCGTCTGGGACCTGCCGAGCGCGGTCACCGCGGACGACGTGGAGAAGCCGGCCGCCGAGTTCGCCGAGCGCCTCGCCGAGGCGCTGGCCTCGGACGAGCCCCTCAGCGCCGACGAGCGACGCGCGCGTGGCGGCCTGACCAACCGACAGGTGACGCTCAGCTGACGCACAGGTGAGGGAAAGGGCCGCACTGACCGGCCGGTCAGCGGCCCGGACGGCGCCGGCCGGCGTGAGCCCGCTCACAACTGCCCCCGGAACAAGGCGAGTCGGTGCCCGAAGCGCCGATTCGCGGGTGTCCGGAAAGCCGATGAAAACAAGAGATCGAATTTGCGTAGCGCCGATCTCTTGTTACCGTTCGAGTAGCCCGGTTGCTGGTGCATCCCCCGTCGCCAGCAACCGGGTTCTTCTGTTTCCGGCCTCGCTCACCCGCCGACACCGCACGTCAACTGCCCGTGTCCGAGGGGAAGTTGCTGCCCGAGCGCAACAGCAGCGGACCGTCTCCGATCGCTTCGGCGAATTCCGTGACAGCCGTGTACGCGGCCGCCTTGCCGCGGCTCGGCTCGTGCGGCGTCTCACAGGACTCCGGCTCGTCCTCGGCGGCCACCGTGCACTTCGTCTGCACGGTGCGGCCCGCGGGGCCCATGAGGCTCAGGAAGGCGTCCAGAGCGCGCCCTGTGGCGTTGCGGTAGTAGGTGCGCGCCCAGGTGTCCTCGCCCTGGGAGAGCACACAGGTCTGCGCCTCCACTCCGTCGGGGGAGGTCAGTTCGGGGCCGCAGCGGGCCGCGGTGGCCAGGCCGAGCCCCAGCAGCAGCGGCGACCTGGAGGACGCGGCGGAAGGGTCCTTGGGGTCGGCACCGTCGTCGCCGCGCCCGGCGTTGCCGTCGGTCGCGCGCCCTTCGGCCCCCTCAGCAGTTTCGGCCCCTTCGGCCGCACGCGGATCGCCCGCTGCTCCGGCGGCGCCCGTGCGGCGGTCCGCCGCGTCGGCAGCCCGCTCGCCGGCCGCGTCGGACGAGCGCTCGCCGCGCGGGTGCACATCGGCCCGGCCGGACGCCTGTCCGTCCTCGCCGGCCGGCCCCGCGGACGCCATGGCCAGAGGCAGAGCGATCGCGCAGGCCACGACGCCCCCCAGGGCGAGCAGACGAAGGTTCATGTAGCGGAAGATAGAGGGCGAACGCCGACGTCCCGGCCGGCGCGCGCCCGACACCCCTACAACTCGGGGGCGCTCACACCCGTACGAGTGAGGGCGTCCACCACGGCGTCCACCACGGCCTCGACGTCGGGCACCCAGGGCGAGGCCGAGCCGGGCAGGGGAGCCCGCTCCCAGCGGATGTCCCCGCTCCCCGTCGCCGACGGGGGCAGGGCGAGGTAACCGCCCTCGCCGTGGAAGCGCAGGGAGCCCGGCACGAAGTCCTTGGCGTAGAGCAGCTCACCCAGCTGCTCCATCGAGTACGGCCGGACGAGGATGGACCAGCGCGTGGGCGAGGCGACGACCGGCCCGAGGCGCATGCCCTGCTCGTCGAGCGCCACGAGCGCGCGCGACGCCGCGAGGGCGGGGAGGCTGACCGCACAGGGGGCGATGCCCCCGGTGGCCAGGATGATCGGTGCGGCCGGCCGGTTGCCCCACCACCAGCGCACCATGCGCGCGTCGCAGGTGGCGGCGAGGAGGCCGGGGTCGAAGGGGTGAGCACCGGGGACCGTGCACTCCGGGTCGGGGCAGGTGCAGCGGGACGTGCTCCGCTGGTCGGCCGCCGCGCCCGGGAGGACGGGCCACTGCCAGTCCGTCGCGAACGTCAGTGCCGAGTCGATCAACTCAGGTCCCGCGTCGCCGGACTGGGACAGGAGCCTGCGTCGCTTTCCGAGGATCTCGCGCATGAGCGCTCGTTCCTTTCCGTTGCACCGCTGGCAACACCGTGGGCCACATCACACCATGTGTCGATCACTTCACTGTGCGTACCTTTTGGCGCATCACACCCCTGTCCTGGACAAGGGGAACCCCTCAGGGTCGAGCGGTGACTGCTCGCGCAGCCACTCGGTCCGACTCGCGTCCATCTAAATGCTGGGCGTGGCGTGGGGTGGCGAAGTCTGGCGTTTAACGTCGCACGTATTTCTCTTCGCCTCCGCCGCGGGAGGATGGGGCACGGTCGTCGATGGCTATGACGCCCGGTGCGGTCACCAGGTTCCGGAGGCTCCCCACGAGCTTCCGACGACCCCTGGCCCTTACCGAGTACGTACCCATCACGACCGCTGTGACGCTCCGTGGAACAAGGCCAGTCGACCGCAATCAACCGTTACCCGAGGCAGTTTTAAGCCAATCTTGCAATTTCGCAAGGGAGCCGGAAGAACCGTGCGCGATTCTCCCAAAGACCCCGTGGACACCAGCGACCTCGGCAGGACAATGCTGGACATCCCCTCACGAGTGCGTGTACATGTGGAGACACCGCTAGCGGCGCAGAATGACATGGGGGTTTGCGATGCTTTTGAGCAATACGCTCCGGTCCGAGAGCCGGACGCCATGAACGCCCCTCACCCTCCGAAAGTGGCCGGAATCGATCCCACGGTTCCCTCGCCCGCACACACTGTCCCGCCCGCGCCCGCCGTCCCGGGCGTCTCCGCCGTCCCCGCGGCCGCCTCCGTCTCCGCAGATCCGTCGTCCGGCCCGCCCGGCATGTCGGGCCCCGGAGCCCTGCTGACGGACCGGCTGGCCGGCTGGGTCTCGGACCTCACCACACTGCACGAGCTCACCGAACGCCTGGCCCGCACGGTCGTGTTGCAGGACGCCCTCCAGGAACTGCTGCACGCCGGAGCCGCCCTCGTGGGCGCCCGCCGCGGCCTCGTCGTCCTCGAACCGGCCGACCGGCTGGGCCCCGACACCACCATCGGACTGGGCCTCGGCCGTGCCGACCTCGGCCATATCGAGACCGTCCCGCGCAGCGCCCTGTCCTACGGCCGCATCCTCGACGGGCTGCCCGGCGGCGAAGGCGAGATCACCGAGCCCGACCTGCTCTCCGGCGACGGCCTGGACCCCCGTCATCGCGAGGTGGCCGCCCGGCTCGGCTACGCCGCCAGCTACGCGCTGCCGCTGGAGCCGGACGGCGCGTCGGGCAGACTCGGCGCGGCCGTGTGGCTCTACGACGAGCCCGCCGAGCCGGGCGAACGCCAGCGCCACCTGATCGGCCTGTACGTCCGGTACGCCGCCGAGCACCTGGCGCGGCTGGTGGAACTCGAGCGCACACGCGCGTGCATGAAGACCATGTCCGAGGAGCTGCTGCCGTCCCGGCTGCCGCGCGTGCCCGGCGTCCAGCTCGCCGCCCGGCACCGCACCGGTCCGCGCGGGGGCGGCGACTGGTACGACGCGCTGCCGCTGCCGGACGCCGCGCTGGGGCTGGCCGTCGGGTCCGTCACCGGGTCCGGGCCGAGCGCCGTCGCCGCGATGGGCCGGCTGCGCGCCTCCCTGCGGGCGTACGCGGTGATGGAGGGCGAGGACCCCGTCGCCGTCCTGTCCGATCTGGAGCTGCTGCTGCGGCTGACCGAGCCCGCACGGTCCGCCACCGCGCTGTTCGCCTACTGCGAACCCGCCCTGCGCAAGATCACCCTGGCCGGCGCGGGGCACTGCCCGCCGCTGCTGGTCGGGGAGCGCCGCACGGAGTTCGTGGAGACCTCCGTCTCCGCGCCGCTGGGCATGCTGGCCTGCTGGGAGGCGCCCAGCGTCGAGCTGGAGGCCGAACCGGGCGAGACGGTTCTGCTCTACACCGACGGGCTGCTGCACCGCACCGGCGACCCCGCCGACCGTGCCTTCGCCCGGCTGCACGCGGCCGCCGCCGGGGTGCCGAAGCCACTGCGTCAGGACCCCGGGGCGGTCGCCGACCACGTGCTGCGCACGATGCTGCCGGACGGCCTGTACGAGCAGGACAGCGACGAGGACGTGGTGCTGCTGGCGGCCCGTTTCGAGTAGGGCCGCGACGACAGCAGGTAAGAGGTCATTCGGGCCTGGGCCCCCTTCCGTACGACCGTACGATGGAGGGGGTCCAGTGCCGTATCTAGGAGGATGACCATGGCTGACGAGCCCACCCCGGCTGTGCCGGATGACGCTGCCACCGCAGCGGGCCCGGAGACTGAGCCCGAGGAGCCCGTCAAGCAGCGGAAGAACGGCCTGTACCCGGGCGTCTCCGACGAGCTGGCCGAGAGCATGAAGTCCGGCTGGGCGGACACCGAGCTGCGCGACCTGGAGCCGATTCCCCAGGCCGACGAGACCGCCGCCCGCCGCGCCGCCCTCTCCGCGCGTTTCCCGGGCGAGCGACTGGTGATCCCGGCGGGCAACCTGAAGACCCGCTCCAACGACACCGAGTACGCCTTCCGGGCCTCCGTCGAGTACGCGTACCTCACCGGCAACCAGACCGAGGACGGCGTCCTGGTGCTGGAGCCGGTCGACGGCGGCCACACGGCCACGATCTACCTGCTGCCGCGTTCCGACCGCGAGAACGGCGAGTTCTGGCTGTCCGGCCACGGCGAGCTGTGGGTCGGCCGGCGGCACTCGCTCACCGAGGCCGAGAAGCTGTACGGCATCCCGGCCTCCGACGTGCGCGAGCTGGCCGACCGGCTGCGCGAGGCCACCGGTCCGGTGCGCGTCGTGCGCGGTCACGACGCGGGCGTCGAGGCGGCGCTGACCGACAAGGTCACCGCCGAACGCGACGAGGAGCTGCGCGTCTTCCTCTCCGAGGCCCGTCTGGTCAAGGACGACTTCGAGATCGGCGAACTGCAGAAGGCCGTCGACTCCACGGTCCGCGGCTTCGAGGACGTCGTGAAGGTCCTCGACACCGCCCGGGCCACGAGCGAGCGCTACATCGAGGGCACGTTCTTCCTCCGCGCGCGTGTGGAGGGCAACGACGTCGGCTACGGCACCATCGCCGCGGCCGGCCCGCACGCCTGCACCCTGCACTGGGTGCGCAACGACGGCCCGGTCCGCTCCGGCGACCTGCTGCTGCTCGACGCGGGCGTGGAGACGCACACGTACTACACCGCCGACGTCACGCGCACGCTGCCCGTCGACGGCCGCTTCACCGAGATCCAGAAGCAGATCTACGACGCCGTGTACGAGGCCCAGGAGGCCGGCATCGAGGCCGTCCGGCCGGGCGCCAAGTACCGCGACTTCCACGACGCCGCGCAGCGCGTGCTCACCGCGAAGCTCGTCGAATGGGGCCTGGTCGAGGGCCCGGTGGAGCGCGTTCTCGAGCTCGGTCTGCAGCGTCGCTGGACGCTGCACGGCACCGGCCACATGCTCGGCATGGACGTCCACGACTGCGCCGCCGCGCGCGTGGAGTCGTACGTCGACGGCACGCTGGAGCCCGGCATGGTGCTCACGGTCGAGCCCGGTCTGTACTTCCAGGCCGACGACCTGACGGTGCCGGAGGAGTACCGGGGGATCGGCGTCCGGATCGAGGACGACATCCTCGTCACGCAGGACGGCAACCGGAACCTGTCGGACGGCCTGCCGCGCCGCTCCGACGAGGTCGAGGCCTGGATGGCTTCGCTGAAGGGCTGACGGTCGGGCGACGGCCGGGTACGGGGCCGGGTACTGGTGAGTGCCCGGCCTTTCCCGTGTCCGGCCTTTCCCGTGTCCGGCCATTCCGGGGCCGGGCCTTTCCGGGCCGGCCTGCCCAGGGCCGGGCGACCGCACCGTCCGGGGGTTTCATGTCCAGGGGGGACTTGGTGAACGATTTCTGGTCCGGGGTCGGCGTCGATCTGCATCTCGAGCCCGACAGCGGCGAGGGCCGGCGGAGCGGTCTGGAACGGGCGCTGCGGGACGCCGTGCGAGAGGGACGGCTGGCGCCCGGCAGCCGGCTGCCGGCCACCCGGCGGCTCGCGGCCGAGACCGGCATCTCCCGCAACACCGTGAAGGCCGCCTACGACCAACTGGTCGCCGAGGGCTATCTGACGGCGCGGCAGGGCTCGGGTACCCGGGTCGCCGTCCTGCCGTCCGCCGTGGCCGACCCGCTGGGCGCGGCCACACGCGCGCGTGAGCCGCGCTTCGATCTGCGTCCCGGCAGCCCCGACGTCGGGACGTTCCCGGCGGCGGCCTGGCTGCGCGCGCTGCGCCGAGCCATCGCGACGGCGCCCTCGCTCGCATACGACTACGGCGACCCGCGCGGCCGCATCGAGCTGCGCACCGCGCTCTCGGAGTACCTGGGGCGGGCGCGGGGCGTCATCGCGCCGCCCGAGCGGATCGTGGTCACGTCCGGGTACGTGCAGGGCCTCGCGCTCCTCACGCGCGTGCTGGACGGCGGCCGGGTCGCGATGGAGGACCCGGGGCTGCCGTTCCACCGCGAGGTCGTCAGGCGCAACGGCGGGACGGTGACGCCGACGCCGGTCGACGAGCAGGGGGTGTGCGTCGCCGGCCTGGGCGACGCGCGGGCCGTGGTCGTCACGCCCGCCCACCAGTACCCCACCGGCGTGACGCTGGCGCCGGGGCGGCGGCGCGCCCTGACCGAGTGGGCACGCGCGTGCGACGCGCTGATCGTCGAGGACGACTACGACGGCGAGTTCCGCTACGACCGGCAGCCGGTGGGCGCGCTCCAGGGGATGGCGCCGGGACAGGTCGCCTATCTGGGCACCGCCTCCAAGACCCTCGGGCCCGCGCTGCGACTCGGCTGGATGGTGCTGCCGCCGCAGCTGGTCGACGCGGTCGCGGACGCCAAACTGCACAGCGACCATCACACCGAGTCGATCGGCCAGCTGGCGCTCACCGAGCTGATCGACAGTCACGCCTACGACCGGCACGTCCGCGCGTCCCGGCTGCGCTACCGGCGCCGCCGGGACCTGCTGCTGGAACGGCTGGGAAGGCGCCGGGGCGTACGCGGGATCGCGGCCGGACTGCACGCGCTGGTGGACGTCGGCGACGAGGAGGCGACGATCGCGCGGGCGGAGGCCGAAGGGCTGGCGGTGGGCCGTCTCGGCGATCACTGGCACACACCCGGAGCCGGACCCGCGCAAGGGCTGGTCGTCGGGTACGGGACCCCCCGGGAGCGGCTGTATCCGCAGGCGCTGGACGTGCTGGCCAAGGTGCTGGACGGGGAGTGATTGGACCAATTTTCCGGACCTCTATTGGTGCTGCCGAGAGGCCCAACCGGGTTCTAGCGTCATGGGTATGCCGAAGACTCGCTCCCAGCGGACCCGCCCTCACCGGACCAGCCGCCGGTCGGCCGGCCCCCAACGGACCGGACCACAGCGCCTGCTCGCACTCGCCCAACTGAGCAACTCGGTGGGGGACGGGGCGTACTACACGACGTCCGCCCTGTACTTCACGCAGATGATCGGTCTCGCCCCCGCGCGCGTGGGGCTCGGTCTCACCCTCGGGTGGGCGGTCGGCTCGCTGGCCGGGGTGCCCCTGGGCCGACTGGCCGACCGGCACGGGGCGCGGGGGACCGCGGTGCTGCTGGCGCTGGCGACGGGACTGGCCGTCGCCTCCTTCACCCTCGTGCGCGGGTTCGTGCCGTTCGTCCTCGTGGCGTGCGGCTACGCGGCCGCCCAGTCGGGGCTGGCGGCGGCCCGGCAGGCCCTCCTGGCCGGGCTGGTGCCGGCAGTTGAGCGGACGGGGCTGCTGGCGCGCCTCCAGGCGACGCTGAACGCGGGTCTGGCCGTGGGCGCGGGGCTCGGCGGCCTCGCGCTGCACGCCGGCACCCGGGCGGCCTACCTCGGTGTGTTCGCCGTCGACGCGGTGAGCTTCCTGGTGTGCGCGCTGCTGCTCGCCTCACTGCCCCGGGTGGCGCCCCGGGCGCTCCGCCCGAGCGGGAGCGGGAGCGGGAGCGGGAGCAAGAGCGGGAGCGGGAGCGGGAGCAAGAGCGGGAGCGGGAGCGGGAGCAAGAGCGGGCTGGGTGTGCTCCGCGACCGGCCCTATGCGCTGGTGGCGCTCCTCAACACCGTGCTGCTGCTGCGGATGCCGCTGCTGAGCCTCGTGCTGCCGCTGTGGATCACCGAGCGGACCGGGGCGCCCGCCTGGCTGGTCTCCGCGCTCTTCGTCCTCAACACGGCCGCGGTGACGGTGTTCCAGGTACGGGCGGCGCGCGGGGTGACCGGGCTGGAGAGCGCCACGCGCGCGGTGCGCCGCGCGGGCTGGGTGATGTGCGCCGCCTGCGCGGTGTTCGCCCTGTCCGCGGGGGCGTCCCCGTGGGTGGCGGCGGGCGTCCTCGTGCTGGGGTCGGTGCTGCAGGTGGCGGCGGAGATGGGGCAGTCCGCGGGTTCCTGGCAGCTCTCCTTCGACCTGGCCCCGGCCGACCGGGTCGGCGAGTACCAGGGCCTGTTCGGCACCGGCGTCACCGTGGCCCGCACCCTCGGCCCGCTGGTCCTGACCTGGCTGCTGGTCGAGTGGGGTACGCCGGGCTGGCTGCTGCTGGGCGCGGCCATGGTGGCGGCGTCGTACGCCATGGGCCCGGCGGCGCGAAGGGCGGCGGCTGGACGGGACGCCGCAGGACGGTGCACGGAGACGGCCGGGGCGGCGGAGTCGGCACCGGCCGAGGGGGCGCCGGCGGAGGGGGCGGCCGAGGGGGCGCCGGAGCCAACTGCCTCGGCGACGGCCGCGGTGACGGCCGCGGTGACGGCGACGGCTTCGGCGACGGCCTGACCCGCCGGCCCGGGGGCGAGTGCCGGAACGGGTTGCGACCGCGTCACGCGGCTCCTGTCGATACGGCTCCGGTCGATGCGGCTTCCGTCGGTGCGGCGGCCGGGAGGGAGTCGACGAAGAGTGCGCCCGACAGGAGGCCCGCGCTGCCGCGGGGGCTCCACGTGCGCGCGTGCAGGTCGGCGTCGAAGGCGACCAGCGCCTTGGCGCCCGGTTCCGTCGACGTGCCGCCGGCCTCGAGGACCGCGCGGGCGCCCGCCTGGACGTGACGCAGGCCCAAGGGGCCGACGGTGTGCAGAAGTTCGGTGTCCTGGAGGGTCGACATCACCGTGAGCAGGGCGTCGAGACGGGCCTCGGCCTCACCGGCGCCGGCCGTGCGCGCCCGCGCCAGGGCGTCCAACGCCCTTCGCACATGCGGGAACCCGGCGCGGGCCTCACCGCGGGCGCCGGCCGCGCCGTACTTCGCCGACACCGTCGCACCCCGCGAGGGCCGCCGCGGGGCGGCCCGGTCGGGGTGCGCGGCGATCCGCTTGGCGGTCGCGGTGACCTCGACGCCCCGCGCCCGGGGTTCCAGGGCCGCCGCCGCCACCAGCAGGCCGAGCGTCCACAGGGCGCCCCGGTGCCCGCCGCCGGTGAGGCCCACCGAGTGCTCGGTGCACCGTCCGATCGCGCCCAGCTCCTCGCGGAGCCCGGGCGTGGGCTCGCCGGTACGGCGGGCGGCCGCGGCCATCGCAGCGAGTCCGGGTGCGAGCGCCTTGGCCGACCAGCGCAGCCCGCAGTGGTCCCGGCGGGTGACCCGGGCGGCCAGGTCGCGGGGATCGGGCAGACCGGGTTTGGGCGCCAGTGCCAGTTGGCCCGTCAGCGCGGCCACCGCGGCCTGCGCGAGCGCCTCGTCCTCACGGCTGGGCATGGACCAGCCCTCAGGAGGACGCGGACGCCGTCGGGGCGTCGCTCGGCGGAGTTCCCGTGGGGGCGCCGCTCGGGGGCGTGCCGCCCGCGCCGCCTCCTCCGCCGCCACCGCCCGCGCCGGTGTTCTCGGCGTCGGGGTCGACGCCCAGGGTGAGGGACCCCTTGTAGCCCTTGGACGGGTCGGCCTTGTGGACGGCCTTCAGCGTCAGCAGCCCGCTGGACGCGCCGCCGCCGTCGTAGACCATGTCGTCGGCGAGCACGGTGTAGCTGCCGGTGTGCTTGGCGTACGGCTCCAGGGCGAAGATCTCCTCGGCGACGTCGTCGGGGAAGAACAGCTGGCCGGTGTGGTTGACCTTGCCGCCCTCGTAGGTGCCGTCCTCCTTCTGGCCGCCGGTGTGCACCTTGAGGTGGATGTGGCAGGTGCGGGGCGTGTACCAGCCGGGGAAGATGGTCTCGAACTTGACGACCCCGCCTGCGTCGGCGATCTGATAGCCGCGCAGATAGGTACCGTCGTTCGCCGTGGAGCCGTCCTCGCTCTCCGCCGGCGCCGAACCGCCGGGGTTGGCGGTGGTATAGCCGGAGTAGTAGCCCCAGGCGTCGCAGTGCCAGATCTCGACCGCGGCGCCCGCGACCGGGGTGCAGCCGTCGGTGGCGTCCACGACGGTGAGCCGCAGGGTCAGCGGCACTCCGCTCTTGCCCTCGGTGATGTCCTTGCGCACCAGGGCGCCGTCCAGGTAGTAGGGCCCCTCCGTGACGCTCGTCATCAGGGTCATGCAGGTGGTGCCGGTCGAACCGGCGGAGGCCGACGCACTCGCCCCGGCCGTCGTGCCGGCCGTCGTGCCGGTGTCGGCGAAGGCGGCCTGGTAGCCGGCGGCCGCGAGTCCGCCGGCCGCGACCGTGCCGCCGGTGACCGCGAGGGCGCGCCGCCGGGTGATGGAGGTGTCCTTGTGCTGTCCCGTCATGGACATGAAGGTAGGAACGCAGGCCGTCAGCGGGCTGAAAGCCCGCTGAGAGGAACCTGTGAGTGCCGAGAGACCGGAAGCACGGTCTGCCGGGCGGGTCTGACGGCCCGCAGGGCGGACGGGGCCCCGTGCACCGCCTGCGCCCACGCGCGCTGCCCGCTCACGGCGCTGCCCGCTCACCGCGCCGCCGGTTCACGCGACGTTGCCGGCTCACACCTCGCCGTCGGCTCACACGGCCATCAGCGGGGCGTCCTTGCGCCATTTCAGGATCTTGTCGAAGCTCACGACCGCCCCGCCGCGCCCCGGCTTGTTGCCGATGTGGACGTGGTCGGCGAGCTCCTGGATGAGGAACAGGCCCCGGCCGTGCTCGGCGTCGGCGTTCGTGCGCACCGGCGCGGGAGCGGGGCGCTCGCCGGTGAACCCCGGGCCCGAGTCGGCGACCTCGATGCGGCACGTCTCGCCGTCGAGGTAGGCCGTCACCCGGTACGCCTCGGAACAGCCGCCGATCGCGGTGTCCCCGCCGTGCTCGACGGCGTTGGCGCAGGCCTCGCTCAGGGCGACGGAGAGGTCGTAGCTGACGTCGGGATCGACGCCCGCCGTCTCCATCGTGCCGAGCAGCAGGCGGCGGGCGAGCGGCACGCTCGCGGCTTCGCGCCGCAGATGGAGTGACCACCAGATGCTCATGCTCCAGCCTCCTGGCTGCGGCTCGACATACCGATACGTATTGCCGCCCGCAGCCGTATGTAAGCGTGAATTCCGCGTGATGCCGCCCATATGGGGGATGCCCGCAGGCAGGAAATCGGTGTATGTGGGACGCAGAAGCATCAGTCACACCACTCACCACAGAAGATGATCTTCCGCATCGCGCGGATCGTGTGGACCTGCCGTAGGGCGGCGGTAAGGCCAGTGCGATGATGAGCCCGCCATGACTGCCCCCTCCAGCGAGCGCTCCGGTCGCGATCTCCGGCTGCTGCGGGCCGCGGTGTTCGCCGCGGTCTGTGTCGTGCTGGCCGCGGTCGGGCACACGGCGGCCTCCTGCGCCGCCGTACCGCTGTGGACCCTGGGCGTGGGCTTCGTGGCCGTGTTCGCGGTGGCGGCGCCGCTCGCGGGACGCGGACGCTCGCTGCCGGGCATCGCCGTGCTTCTCGCGGTCGGACAGACCGTGCTGCACGTCCTGTTCGGGCTCGGGCAGCACACCGCCTCCGTCTCGGCCGCCGCTTCGACGTCCGTTTCGCGTTCGGTTTCCTCCGCCTCCGCCTCCGCCTCCGCCGCACTGTCCGCGTCCGACGCCTCGCTCGTCGAACGGGCGGCCCGACTGGTGTGCGGGGCCACGGCCGCGCCGATCAGTCCGGCCCAGGCCCAGAAGATGCTCGTCGACGCGCGGCTCTACTCCCCCGGCGCGGGCGCGGGCGGCGGCACGGGCGGCACCGGCATGAGCGGCATGGCCGGGATGAGCTCGATGCAGCATCCCGTGGACGCCCTCGCCACCACCGGCTCCGCGATGTCGCTGCTGCCGTCCCTGCCCATGCTGCTCGGCCACGTCCTCGCGGCAGTCGCCGCCGGGTGGCTGCTGCGGCGCGGCGACACGGCTCTGCTGCGCCTGCTCGCCCTGTCCGCCCACGGCGTCGCCGAGGGGGCGCTCGTACGGTCCCTGCGCGGAGCGCTCGCGCTGGTGCGCGCCCTGCTCGCGGGGCTGCCGACCGCGCCGGGCACGGGAGTTCGCGTCCCGCGCCCCGCGCTCCGCACGCCGGAATCACCTCGCACCACCACGCTGCAGCACTCGGTGATCAGACGAGGTCCGCCGGACGTGTCCGTACTCGTCCTCGCTGCCTGACGCGACACGACCTGCACTCCACTCCCGGGGGCGGCCGCCGTCGCGCGGCACCTGCGCGTGCGCATCGGCGTGCCCGCGCCTCACCCTCACCCTCGGAATCACTCAGAGTGGAGTGCTCGCTGTCATGAAGGCCCCACGCATCGCTTCCCGTACCGCCTGCCGGGTGGCCGCCGCTGCCGCTGCCGCCGGTAGCGCCGTGCTCGTCCTGTCCTCGCCCGCCTTCGCGCACGTCAGCGTCGCCGCCGAGGGCTCCGCCGCGAAGGGCGGTTACGCGGTCGTCGACTTCAAGGTCCCCAACGAGCGGGACAACGCCTCGACCACCAAGCTCGAGGTCGCCTTCCCGACCGACCACCCGCTGGCCTCCGCGATGCCGGAGCCGATCAACGGCTGGACGATCCAGGTCACCAAGGCCAAGCTCGCCAAGCCCATCGAGCTGCACGGCAAGCAGATCTCCGAGGCGGTCTCCAAGATCACCTGGACCGCCGCGGGCGACGGCGTGAAGCCGGGGTTCTTCCAGAAGTTCCCGGTCTCCGTGGGCGCGCTGCCCGAGGACGCCGACGAACTGGTCTTCAAGGCGATCCAGACGTACTCCAACAAGGAGGTCGTGCGCTGGATCGAGGTCCAGGCGGACGGCGCGGAGGAGCCGGACAACCCGGCCCCGGTGCTCGCCCTGACCGCCGCCTCCGAGAACGGCCACCACGGCGCCGCCGCCGCGAACGCCGCAGAGGAGTCCGACGACGCCAAGGCCGCCGCCAAGACGACCGAGGCCGCCTCCGAGGTGGACGGCAGCGACACCACCGCCCGCGTCCTCGGCGTGGTCGGCATCGTCGTCGGCGTCGCCGGTGTGGCGTACGGCGTGCTCGCCGGCCGCCGCCGGACCACGACCGAGGCCTGAACCGCCGGTCGGCGCGGGCGGCCGCCGTCGCCCGCGCCGGCTCCTCGACGACGCGCGCCCCGGGGCGCCCGGCTCATCCAGCGCTCTCGCCGTACACCCGGAACTCGCCCGATTTCACATATCTGGGACATTTCTCTATGCGCAAGAAGACGTTCGCCGTGGCCGCGCTGTTCGCCGCCGCCACTCTCACCCTCTCCGCCTGCAGCAGCGACGACGGCACGAGCCCCGTGGCCGTGGTCTCCCAGGAGGGCAAGCAGCAGGCCGCGACCGTGCTGGACCAGCCTTTCGCCAAGCCCGCCCTGGTCCTCACCGACACCCGGGGCGCCTCGTACGACCTGCGCAAGGAGACGGACGGCCACCCGACGCTGGTCTACTTCGGCTACACCAACTGCCCGGACGTCTGCCCGCTGACGATGAGCAACATCGCCGTCGCGAAGAAGCAGCTGCCCAAGGCGGAGCAGGACGAGCTGCGCGTCGTCTTCGTCACCACGGACCCGGACCGCGACACCCCGGCCGCGCTCGGCACCTGGCTCAAGGGCATCGACCCCCAGGTCGTCGGCCTGACCGGGAAGTTCGCGACGATCCAGGCCGCCGCCCGCTCGCTCGGCATCTCCGTCGAGGCGCCGCACAAGGACAAGAACGGCAAGATCGTCTCCACCCACGGCACCCAGGTCGTCGCCTTCTCCCCGAAGACGAACGGCGGATACCTGCTGTACGGCGAGGACGCCAAGGTCGACGACTACATCAAGGACCTGCCCAAGATCATCAAGGGCGAGAACCCGTGAGGACGGCACTGCCGGGCCGGGAGAGGTCCGGCGGAGGGGAGTCCGGCCGGGAGAGGTCGTGCCGGGCGAGGTCCGGCCGGGAGTGGTCCGGCGGGAAGAGGTCCGGCGGGAAGAGGTCCGGCCGGGCGGGGCGGGCGCGGTTGCTGGCCGCGTCCTCCGCGGTCGTCACCGGGACGCTGCTGCTGGCGGCGTGCGGATCGGACGCGGACGGCCGGGCGGAGCTGTCCGTCCGTGCCGCCTACATTCCGCAGCCCGTATCCGCGACCATGGCCGCCGGTTTCCTGACCGTCGTCAACGAGGGCGGCGCCAAGGACGAGCTGACCTCCGTCACCAGCGCCGCGGCGGGCAGCGTCACCCTTCACGAGACCGTCGGGTCGTCGATGGAGGAGGTCACCGCCCTCGACGTGCCCGCCCACGGTCAACTCGTGTTCAAGAGCGGCGGAAACCACCTGATGTTCGAGAAGCTGAAGAGCAAGCCGGTACAGGGCGGGACGGTGACCGTCGAACTCCACTTCGCCTCGTCCGGCCCGCTCGAGGTCGAGATCCCGGTGAAGTCCGCCACGTACGACCCGACGACCGGCCACTGAGGGAGGGACCACCTTGACGCAGACCATCGCCCCACGCGTCCGGATGCTCGTGCTGCTGTTCCTGGCGGTCGCCGGCGCGCTCCTCGCCGGCGCCGGACCCGCCTCCGCGCACGCCGCGCTGACCGGCAGCGACCCCGCGCAGGGGGTGGTGGTCGACAAGGCTCCCACGCAGGTGACGCTGACCTTCTCCGAGACCGTCTCGATGAACGACGACTCGTTGCGCGTCCTCGACCCCAAGGGCGCCCGGGTCGACGACGGCAAGCCGTCGGAGGTCAGCGGCACCACCTACGCCGTCCAGCTGCACTCGGGGCTGCCCGACGGCACGTACACCGTGACCTACCAGGTGGTCTCCGCCGACAGCCACCCGGTCGCCGGCGCCTACACCTTCTCGATCGGCTCCCCCTCGCAGACCAGCGTCTCGGTGTCCGACCAGGAGGCCGGCGGCGGAGTCGTCGGCCGGCTGTACGGCTTCGGCCGGTACATGTCGTACGCCGGGTTCATCGTGATGGTCGGCGGGGGCGCCTTCGTGCTGGCCTGCTGGCAGCGCGGCACCGGCGTGCGGTCCCTGCAGCGGCTCGTCGTCGCCGGCTGGCTCGCGATGACCGCGGCCACCTTGTTCCTGCTGCTCCTGCGCGGCTCCTACAGCCGCTCGGGCACGCTCGGCGACGTCTTCGACCTCGCTCTCCTGGGCGAGGCCCTGCAGACCAAGACCGGCGCGGCCCTGGTCTCCCGGCTGCTGCTGCTCGCCGCGGCCGCCCTGTTCATCGCCGTGCTCTTCGGCGCCTACGACAAGCGCGACGACGACGAGAAGCGGGACCTGACCTTCGGGCTCGCCATCGGCGGAACCGTCGTGGCGGCCGGACTCGCGGCGAGCTGGGCCATGGCCGAGCACGCCTCGACCGGACTGCAGCCGGGCATCGCGATGCCGGTCGACGTGCTGCACCTGTTGGCGGTCGCGACCTGGCTCGGCGGGCTCGCCGCACTGCTCGTCGCGCTGTACCGCGCGCCCGCCGACCGTCCCGTCGACGCCATCGCCGTCCGGCGCTTCTCCCAGGTCGCCTTCGGCAGCGTCCTCGTCGTGGTCGCCACCGGCGTCTACCAGTCCTGGCGTCAGCTCGGCTCCTGGTCCGCTTTCACCGACACCCGCTACGGACAGCTGCTGCTCGTCAAGATCGGACTCGTGGCGCTGCTCGTCGGCCTTGCCTGGATCTCCCGACGGTGGACGGCACGGCTGGCGGCTCCGGCGGCCACCGAGGCGGCGGTTCGCACGTCCGCCTCCAGGGCGTCGGCCGCGGGGAAACCGGCCGCCGGGAAGTCCGCGTCCGGGAAGTCCGCGCGCGGGAAAGAACGCGTCCCAGCGGCGGCCGCCGGGGCAAGCGGCCACGCGGCCGGGGCGGCCTCGGGCGACACCGCGAGCGACAAGAGTCCCAAGTCCTCCAAGGGCTCCAAGGGCTCCCAGTACGGCAGGGCCCCCGATGGCTCCAAGGGCTCCGAGGACTCCAAGGGCAAGAGCAAGAACGGTTCCGGAGGCGGCGAGCGGGCCGCGCAGCTCGCCCGGCAGCGGGCGGCGGTGGACGCCGCGCGGCAGAAGCGGCTGCGGAACGCGGACGGCGATCGCTTCGGCCTGCGCCGCTCGGTGCTCGCCGAGGCCGGGGTCGCCGTCGTCCTGCTCGCCGTCACCACTGTCCTGACGTCGACCGAGCCGGGCCGTACGGAGCAGGACGCCGCCAGGGCCGCCCGGTCCTCCTCGTCCGAGGCTTCCGCGGCGGACTCCGCCTCAGGCGCCCTGACTCTGGACATGCCGTTCGACACCGGCGGCGCCGACGGCAAGGGCGTGGTGAGCGTGGACCTCGATCCCGCCCGCGCCGGCGCCAACGAGATGCACGTGTACGTGACGCGGCCCAACGGCCGTGCCTTCGACGTGCCCGAGGTGAAGGTCGCCTTCACCCTCGAGGCCAAGAGCATCGGGCCGCTGCCCGTGGCCCCCGACCACATCACCACCGGCCACTGGTCGGCGAACGGCGTGCAGATCCCCATGTCCGGCGAATGGAAGATCGCCGTGACCGTGCGGACCTCCGACATCGACCAGGTGACCGTCTCCAAGAACGCGCAGATCGGCTGACCCCGCATGCCTGACCAGTCCCTCCCCGAGGCCCCTACCCCCGTGACCCGCACCGGGGCCCGCACCCCGGAAGACCCTGCCCCGGCCTCCGTCCCGGCCGACGAGAGCGCCGAGCGGGCCGCCTCGGCGGAGTCCCCCGGCAAGGACCTGACTCGACGCCGGCTGCTCGGGGCGGCCGGCGCCTCCGGACTCGTCCTCGGCGTGGCAGGCGCAGCCGTGGGATACGCGGCGGCGCCCGCCCAGGCGACGCCGTTGTCATCGGTCGGGGCGGGGCAGGCGATGTTCCACGTGAAACATCAGCCCGGCATCACCCAGGGCCTCCAGGCCCGCGGCCATCTCGTCGCCTTCGACCTCGCGGCCGGCGCCGGGCGCAAGGAGGCAGCCGCCCTGTTGCGTCGCTGGTCGGAGACGGCCCGGCTGCTGATGGCGGGTGAGGCTGCCGCACACGGTGACACGGATGTGGCCCGGGACGCCGGACCGTCCTCGCTGACGGTCACCTTCGGTTTCGGCAACAGTTTCTTCACCCGCACCGGACTGGAGAAGGAGCGCCCGGTCGCTCTGGACCCGCTTCCCGCCTTCTCCTCCGACCATCTCGACGCGAGCCGCAGCAACGGCGATCTCTGGGTGCAGATCGGCGCGGACGACGCTCTGGTCGCCTTCCACGCCCTCCGGGCGATCCAGAAGGACGCGGGCGGTGCGGCGAAGGTCCGCTGGCAGATGAACGGCTTCAACCGGACGCCGGGCGCGACGGCCCACCCCATGACGGCCCGCAACCTGATGGGCCAGATGGACGGGACCCGCAACCCCAAGCCGGCCGAGGCCGACTTCGACCAGCGCATCTTCGTCCCGGCGGACAGCGGGAAGGACCCCGCGTGGATGGCGAACGGCTCCTACGCCGTCGTCCGCCGGATCCGGATGCTCCTCGACGACTGGGAGAAGCTGTCGCTGAAGGCACAGGAACAGGTCATCGGGCGCCGGAAGGCGGACGGAGCGGCGCTGTCGGGGGGCACCGAGACGACCGAGATGGACCTGGAGAAGACGGACGCGAACGGGGACCTGGTCGTCCCGATCAACGCGCACGCCCGGATCACCCGCCCCGACCAGAACGGCGGCGCGGCGATGCTGCGACGCCCCTTCTCCTACCACGACGGCATCGACCCGGACGGCGCTCCGGACGCGGGTCTGCTGTTCGTCTGCTGGCAGGCGGACCCGCTGCGCGGCTTCGTCACCGTGCAGCGCAAGCTCGACCGCGGGGACGCCCTGTCGCAGTACATCCGCCACGAGTCGAGCGGGCTGTTCGCGGTGCCGGGCGGCGCGGCGAAGGGCGAGTACGTGGGGCAGCGGCTGCTGGAGGCGTGAGACGGATCGTCCGAACCACGCACGACGAGGGTGCATCGCGACGGACGACGCGGGTGCCGGAGCCGGGCCGGTGCCGGTGGGTGGTGGGGGGTGGAGGGTGACGGCTGCCAGCTGCGGGCACCCGGCCCGCGGCTCCCGGCTCCCGGCCGCGGGAGGTTACGCCTTCGCGGGCGGATTCATTCCTGCGAGGGGGAGTCGTGAGACGTATGCGCCCCGCTGCACAAGGGCCATTAGGGTGAGGTCATGCCAGCGAGCTATGCGTATCTCGGCCCCGAGGGCACCTTCACGGAGGTCGCCCTGCGCACGCTTCCGGAGGCGGCCACCCGGCAGCTGATCCCCTACGTGTCGGTGCAGTCCGCGCTCGACGCGGTGCGCACCGGCGAGGCCGAGGCCGCGTTCGTGCCCATCGAGAACTCCGTCGAGGGCGGAATCACCACCACGCTCGACGCGCTGGTCGCGGGCACACCGCTGATGATCTACCGCGAGGTGCTCCTGTCGATCACCTTCGCGCTGCTCGCCCGGCCCGGCACGGCGCTGACGGACATCAAGACGGTTTCCGCCCATCCGGCGGCGCAGCCGCAGGTGCGCAACTGGCTGAAGGCGAACCTGCCGGACGCCGTGTGGGAGTCGGCCGCCTCGAACGCGGACGCCGCCCGACTGGTGCAGGAGGGCCGTTACGACGCCGCGTTCGCGGGCGAGTTCGCGGCCGCCCGGTACGGGCTCACCGCCCTGGAGACGGGTATCCACGACGCCGAGAACGCGCAGACCCGGTTCGTGCTGGTGGGCCGGCCCGCCCGGCCTGCCGCGCCGACCGGTGCGGACAAGACGTCCGTGGTGCTGTGGCAGCGGGACGACCATCCCGGCGGTCTGCGCGACCTGCTGGGCGAGTTCGCCACCCGGGGCGTCAACCTCATGTTGCTGCAGTCCCGGCCCACGGGCGCCGGTATCGGCAACTACTGCTTCTGCATCGACGCCGAGGGTCACATCACCGACCGCCGGATGGCCGAGGCGCTCATGGGGCTGAAGCGGATCTGTCGCGAGGTGCGCTTCCTGGGCTCGTATCCGCGTGCGGAGGTGAGTGCGGCGGACGTCCCGGCGCCGCTGCCGGGGACCTCGGACGCGGAGTTCGTGGCGGCCTCGGACTGGGTGGCGCGCTGCCAGGACGGCCGTTTCTAGCCAGTCCTACCTGCATATCTTCGTTATCCACAGAAGTTATCCACAGCCCTGCTTCTCGACCTGGGGACAAGTCGACAACGAAGTACCACGCAGTCGACAAATCGGCCTGTGTCTCCTCAAGGCGGCTCGCAACCCGCACGCCACCCTTCGTCCACCTGTTTCCTTCGATCGATCCTTTGGGGCGACGCAATTCCACCCGAAAGTGGCTACGCGCGGCGTCCGGCCAAGGAATTCGACGCAGGATGGACAGGCTTCGGAATGATCCATTCCGATGTCCACAGACCTTTCGCACACCCTGTGGATAACTCGCACGAGGCGCGGACTCCTGTGGACAACCCGGCCCCCAAATCCCGTGCACCGCAAGGAAATCGAGTCAATGAGACGCCCGTCACATAGTCCGTCCCAGGGAGTGAGACGCGTTTTATTGACACGCTGGGCAATTCCCTCATAACGCAACGTAAGTCGCGATTCGGAAGGCCGGCCGGTGGTCTCGGAATGGGAGTCGTGAGCGCCGACCCCGCACGGGTAGCCTTGGCCGCGTGATTGACCTTCGCCTGCTCCGTGAGGACCCCGACCGTGCGCGCGCCTCCCAGCGTGCCCGTGGAGAGGACGTCGCGCTCGTCGACGCTCTCCTGTCTGCCGACGAGCGGCGCAGGTCGTCCGGCGTCCGCTTCGACGAGCTGCGCGCCGAGCAGAAGTCGCTCGGCAAGCTCATCCCCAAGGCCTCCGCGGACGAGAAGGCCGAGCTCCTGAAGAAGGCGAGCCAGCTCGCCGCCGACGTCAAGGCAGCCGACGCCGAGCGCGACGCCGCCGACGCCGAGACCCAGGAGCTCGTGCAGCGACTCGGCAACCTCGTGCACCCCGACGTGCCCGTGGGCGGCGAGGAGGACTTCGTCACCCTCGAGACGCACGGCACGATCCGTGACTTCGGCGCCGAGGGCTTCGAGCCCAAGGACCACCTGGAGCTCGGCCAGATCCTCGGCGCGATCGACGTCGAACGCGGCGCCAAGGTCTCCGGCTCCCGCTTCTACTTCCTCACCGGCGTCGGCGCCCTGCTCGAGCTGGCCCTGGTGAACGCGGCGATCGCACAGGCCACGGCGGCCGGCTTCACACCGATGCTCACGCCCGCGCTGGTGCGCCCGCAGTCGATGGCCGGCACCGGCTTCCTCGGCCAGGCCGCCCAGGACGTCTACCACCTCGACAAGGACGACCTCTACCTGGTCGGCACCTCCGAGGTCCCGCTCGCCGCGTACCACATGGACGAGATCATCGACGCGGACCGGCTGCCGCTGCGCTACGCGGGCTTCTCGCCCTGCTTCCGCCGCGAGGCCGGCTCGCACGGCAAGGACACCAAGGGCATCTTCCGCGTCCACCAGTTCGACAAGGTCGAGATGTTCTCGTACGTCGTTCCCGAGGACTCGCAGGCCGAGCACCAGCGGCTGCTGGCGTGGGAGAAGGAGTGGCTGTCCTCGCTGGAACTGCCGTTCCGCGTCATCGACGTCGCGTCCGGCGACCTCGGCTCCTCGGCCGCCCGCAAGTTCGACTGCGAGGCCTGGATCCCGACGCAGGGCAAGTACCGCGAGCTGACCTCGACGTCGGACTGCACCGAGTTCCAGTCCCGCCGCCTGTCGATCCGCGTCCGCGAGGGCAAGCAGGTCCGCCCGCTGGCCACGCTGAACGGCACGCTGTGCGCCGTCCCGCGCACGATCGTCGCCATCCTGGAGAACCACCAGCAGGCCGACGGTTCCGTGTACGTGCCCGAGGTGCTGCGCCCGTATCTCGGCGGCCGGGAGGTCCTGGAGCCGGTCGCCAAGTGAGCACCGAGCCTGCCGCCGGACAGTTCCCCCACCGGTTGATCGCGACCGACCTCGACGGGACGCTCCTGCGCTCCGACGACACGGTCTCGCAGCGCACCCGGGACGCCCTCGCCGCGGCCACCGCGGCGGGGGCCGTGCACATCGTCGTGACGGGCCGCGCGGTCCCGTGGACCCGGCACATCCTCGACGACCTCGGCTACGACGGCCTCGCGGTCTGCGGACAGGGCGCCCAGGTGTACCACGCGGGCGAGCACCGTCTGCTGACGTCCGTGACGCTGGACCGCCAACTCGCCGGCGTGGCCCTCGCCAAGATCGAGGCGGAGGTCGGCCCGCTGCACCTGGCGGCCAGCCGGGGCGGTCTGGACGGGGAAGTGCTGGTGGGACCCGGCTACGCGCTCAGGGGCGCCCTGCAGTCGACCCCGCTGACGGACGCGTCCGACCTGTGGTCCGCCCCGCTGAACAAGATCTTCATCCAGCACCCCGAGCTCTCGGACGACGCGCTGGCCGAGGCGGCCCGCAGGGCCGCGGGAGGTTTCGTCACGGTCGCCGTGGCCGGCGCGGGCATCGTGGAGCTGCTCCCTCTGGGGCTCTCCAAGGCCACGGGCCTCTCGCTGGCGGCCCGCCGCCTGGGTCTCAAGGCCGCCGACACGATCGCCTTCGGCGACATGCCCAACGACATCCCGATGTTCGCCTGGTCCGCCCGCGGCGTGGCCATGGCCAACGCCCACGCGGAACTGAAGGCGGTGGCGGACGAGATCACCGCCTCCAACGACGCCGACGGCATCGCCACCACCCTGGAAGCCCTGCTCCCCTGACCCCCAGAAGCACCCGGGGAGGGACCGACTGGGGGCGCGGCTGAGGGCGCGGGGGAACCGCGCAGACATGACCGCAAGCGATCAGCGGCGCAGACAGGGGCGCGGGGAACCGCGCAAAGATCGCCGCAGGCGATCAGGGGCGCGGGGAACCGCGCGACCAGCCTCCACCGGCCCGCAGGACCGAACCCGCCCGCAGATTCAGCGGGTTGGGGGAACCCTGGGGGACACCCCCTCGAGAAACTCTTGCGCCGAACCTCGCCCGGTCCCAGTGACAACGTCTCGCGGAGGATGCACGGATCGAACGTGCGCGGGGTCGCCCCCGACCACGGCTTAGCAAGCCGGTGCCTTGCCTCTCGGCCAATCCTCCGGGTGGGCGGCCCACGCGAGAGCGACATCGCGTGCTCGAAGCGGCCGCCCCGGGCAGCTCCCGTGTGCGGTGCGGTTCGTCGGAGGGGTAACTACTCCGGAACCCGCCGCCGGCTGCCCTGAAGGGAGTTCGACGCACTGCCGTGCATGGACATCGTCGAACTCCTCTCCCGGTCCGGTGACGCCGGATCCCCTCCGGCGTCCGCGCCTTGGGCCTCGGGCCTTGGGCGTACGACCACTCTGCCCCGGGGGCGAGCCGGACGCCACCGAATAAAACAACCGTGCGAAAAGCCTGGCCGGGCCGGGCAGGCCGGGGACCTAGCGGCGGCGCCATCGGCGACGGCGCGCCTTGCTGAAGAACCAGCCCGCGGGCGGCTCGTCCGACCGCCAGGGCTGGGGCTCCGGCTCCTCTGCGCGCCATCGTGCGGCGAGCATCCGGGCCCGGGCCGACGGCTCGGAGGCCCCGGCGGCCCGTACGAAGCCCTCGTCCAGGACGAGGTCGTCCCAGACCTCGCCCTCGCCGGACCGTCCGCGGGCGTCGTCCGCCGCTGTGTCGTCCGCCATCCCGTCCTCCTGGCCGAGTGTCCTGCTGTGTCTTGCCGTGTCCTGCCGTGTGATGTCGAGCCGAGCCGTGCGAACGGTGTCCGCTCGGCCCAGTGTGCGCAGACGCCGGTGAAGCCGCCGTCAGGAACGCCCCGCGCGCACCCGGCGGGCGCCGCTCACTCCTCTCCCGCGAGCGTCAGCGTCCGCAGCTTCTGGCCGGCGTACCAGGTGGCCAGCACGGTCACCGCGACCAGCAGCACCGTGGCCGTGGTCAGCCCGACGTCCGAGGTGACGAGGTCCCCGCCGGCCACCTTGTGAGCGACGGCCAGCGACCACTGCTGGACACTGAGCGTGCGTGCCCCCGGCACCAGGGAGCCGAACAGGGCCTCCCAGACGAGGGCGTAGACCAGACCGAAGACCACCGCGTGCCGGGACACCGTGCCCAGCAGCAGGAACAGGGCGGCGTAGGCGATGGAGGAGACCAGCGCGGCCACCGTGTAGGCCACGGCGATCTGCTGGCCGTTGCCGTTGAGGATGAACCCGGCGATCAGCGTCGGAAGGGCCGAGAAGACCATCGTGACCGCGATCGCCACGATCAGCTTGGTGAAGATGATCGTGGGCCGCTTCAACGGCTTGGACAGCAGATAGACCACGGAACCGTCGTCGATCTCCGGGCCGATCGCGCCTGTGCCCGCGATGACGCCGATGATCGGGACCATCGTGGCGAGCGCGAGCCCGCCGAGCAGGTCCGACGCCGTCTGATCGTCGGCTCCGGCCAGGCCGCGCACGACCACGGAGATCGCGATGAGCAGCAGGGGCAGGGCGCCCAGGATGAGGGCCCGGCGCCTGCCGAGCAGAGCCCGGTAAGTGAGCCGGGCGACTGTGGGGTCGTACATCTGCAAGGCCTCCTACGCCGCGACCAGGTACGAGAAGACGGACTCGAGGGACTCGTCGGACGGCGAGACCGTGAGCAGCCGGATGCCGTGGTCCCTGGCGACCTTCGGCAGCAGCGTGGTGAAGCGGCCGAAGTCGACGGCCTGGACGCGCAACGCGCCCTCCGCCAGGTCGACCTCGATGCCTGAGGTCGACGGGTCGGCGATCAGCGCGGCGGCGAGGGCCCGGTCGTCGCTGGAGCGCACCAGGTAGCGGTGCGGCCGGTCGGTCATCAGGCGGCGGATCTTGCGGAAGTCGCCGCTGGCCGCGTGCCGGCCCGCGACGACCACCTCGATGTGCCAGGCGAGTTGCTCGACCTCTTCGAGGATGTGCGACGAGAACAGCACGGTGCGGCCTTCGTCGCCCATGCGGCGCAGCAGGTCCATCAGTTGCATGCGCTGGCGCGGGTCCATGCCGTTGAACGGCTCGTCGAGGAGCAGCAGCGAAGGGTCGTGGACGAGGGCGCTCGCCATCTTCACGCGCTGGCGCATGCCCTTGGAGTACGTGTCGATCTTGCGGTCCTGCGCGTACTCCATCTCGACCGTGGCCAGCGCCTTCTGTGCGGCCTTGGCCCCCAGGCCGTGCAGTTCGGCGTTGGCGACCACGAACTCGCGGCCGGTGAGGAAGTCGTACATCGCCTCGCGCTCGGGGACGACGCCGATGTGCCGGTAGATGTCCTCGTTGCGCCAGACGGGCTGTCCGTCGAGGGTGACCGTGCCGGTGGAGGGCGCCAGGAAGCCGCCCATCATGTTGATGAGGGTGGACTTGCCGGCGCCGTTGGGTCCGAGCAGGCCGGTGACGCCGGGGCCGATGGTCATGGTGACGTCGTTGACGGCGACCACGTTGCCGAACCAGCGGGAGACGTGGTCGATGCTGAGCGTGGTCACAGGCCCACCTTCCGGTAGCGGCGGATCAGGAGGCCGTAGCTCGCGGCGATCAGGCCGAGGAGGACGAGGACGTAGACCACGCCCTCGCCGTTCGTGGGACCGACCCCGCCCGGGAAGGCGGAGGTCGCGCCGAGGAAGGCCGACTGCACGCCGTCGATCAGCGTGACCGGCGAGAAGAGGCCGATCCAGGCGATGGAGCCGGTGCTGTTCTGGGACTCGGCGATGGCCTGGAGCGTGGAGACGGCCCCGTAGGAGATGGTCAGCACGGCGATGACGGCGGCGATGCCGAAGCCGCGCCGCGGCGTCGCCGAGGCGATGACCAGGCCGATGCCGGCGAAGAGCAGGGAGAGCAGTGCCACGGAGACGAGTCCCTGACCGAAGCCCTCGGTCTGGTCGGCGAAGTCGAGTTTGGCCAGCAGCGCGCCGGCGTACAGCACGAGCAGCGGGGCCGCGGTGAGGACGAACAGCGCCGAGGCCAGGGCGGCGAACTTGGCGCGCACGTAGTCCGCGGTCTCGATGGGCCGCGAGAAGTACAGCGGCACGGTCTTGAAGCGCAGGTCGCGCGAGACGGACTGGGGCGCCTGCGAGGCGACGTACAGGCTGATGACCGCCTGCATGATGATCGCGTACCGCGTGTAGTCGACCGGCAGTTCCTTGGCCTTGGTGGCGACGGCCACGGCCACCATGATGGCCGCGGGCACGCAGATCACCACGAACAGCAGCATCGGCAGCACCTTGGACTTCACCGAGCGGCCGAGGCCGTAGGCGCCGCGCAGGGACTGCGAGTACAGGGAGCGGCGGGCGTAGGCGCGGCCGAGGCGGGGGCCGTCGTAGCTGCGGTAGCCGATGTTGTGGATACGGGTCTGGTCGCCCGAGGGGGCGGTGACCGGGTGCTCAACTGCCATGGCCGACGGCCTCCTTCCGCTGCTGGTCGCTGCTGGCGTCGCTGTCCTTGAAGACCTCGGAGATGTGGTGCCTGCGCTGTTCCATGCGCACCAGGCCGAGCCCGAGGTCGGCGACCGTGTCGCGGACGACGTCGTAGGTCTCCTCGCCCTGTGCGGTCAGCAGCAGGATGTGGCCGGCGCCCGGCAGGCCGCTGCCGGCCTCGGCGACCTCCACCCCGCGCGCGTGGAGCGCCTCACGGACCGCGCGGGTGCCGTCCGGGTGCTCGTCGGTGTCGGTGACCTCGATGGCGAGGGTGGTGGTGGTCTGGGTGAAGTCGGTGGTGGAGCTGGAGCGCAGGAGTTTGCCGCCGTCGACGACGACGACGTGGTCGCAGGTGCGCTCGAGTTCGCCCAGCAGGTGGGAGGTGACGAGGACCGAGATGCCGAAGTCGGTGTGGATGCGGCGGATCAGGCCCAGCATCTCGTCGCGGCCGACCGGGTCGAGGCCGTTGGTCGGCTCGTCGAGGAAGACCAGCTGCGGGTCGTGGACCAGTGCCTGGGCGAGCTTCACGCGCTGCTTCATGCCGGTCGAGTAGCCGCCGATGGGGCGGTAGCGCTCCTCGTACAGACCGACGTGGCGCAGGGTGTCCGCGGTGCGCTCGCGCGCGGCGGTGGGCGGCAGGCCGGACATCCGCGCCATGTGCACGACGAACTCGGTGGCCGAGACGTCGGGCGGCAGGCAGTCGTGCTCCGGCATGTAGCCGACCCGCTCGCGGATGTCGGCGCCCCTGGTGGCGACGTCGAGGCCGAGCACCTCGGCGCGGCCCTCCGTGGCGGGCGACAGACCCAGCAGGATCTTGATCAGTGTGGACTTGCCGGCCCCGTTGGCTCCGACGAGCCCGGTCACACCGGGCCCGACGTCCACGGAGAGCCGGTCAAGAGCGGTCACCCGGGGGAACCGCTTGCTCAGGCTTTCGGTCGCGATCACAGTCACGTCCATAAAATTAGTGACGCACGCCACGAATTTCGTCAGACCTCAGAGCCGTCTTCGCCTCAGACCTCAGATGTACGGGCCCGTAGGGGATCCCATGCCTGAGAGCTACGGAACGTGGCCGCCGTGGCTCGAGCCCGCCCTGTTGACGACCTCTCTAACAAGTGCCAGATTCAGCCTGGTCGGGATACGGGCACGGACGACGGGCGCGTACGCGGTCGACGCCGGCGGGGCGGAGGAGAAGTGACGATGCTGGAGGGTGCGCGCGAGCGCCGGGTGCGAACCGGCGGGATCGAGCTGTGCGTCGTCGAACTCGGCGATCCGCGGCAGCCGACGGTGGTGCTGGTGCACGGCTACCCGGACAGCAAGGAGGTGTGGTCCGAGGTCGCGTCCCGGCTGGCCGCCCGCTTCCACGTGGTGCTGTACGACGTACGGGGCCACGGCCGGTCCGAGGCGCCGAAGCCGCTGCGGGGCGGGTTCACCCTGGAGAAGCTGACGGACGACTTCCTGGCGGTCGCGGACGCGGTCAGCCCGGACGGGCCGGTGCATCTGGTGGGGCACGACTGGGGTTCGGTGCAGGCCTGGGAGTTCGTGACCGTCCGGCGCACCGAGGGCCGCATCGCGTCCTTCACCTCTCTGTCCGGGCCGTCCCTCGACCACTTCGGCCACTGGATCGCCGCGCGGGTGAACAGGCCGACCCCGCGCCGCGTCGGCCAACTCCTCGGCCAGGGAGCCAAGTCCTGGTACGTGTACCTGCTGCACACTCCCGCTCTGCCCGAACTCGCCTGGCGCGGACCGCTCGGCAAGCGCTGGCCCGGCATCCTGCGGCGGATGGAGAAGGTTCCCGCCGACGCCTATCCGACGCCGTCACTGCCGTCGGACGCGGCCAACGGCGCCTGGCTGTACCGGGACAACGTCAGGACCCGGCTGCGCCGTCCGCGCGCCGACGCGCACGCGCACGTGCCCGTGCAGCTCATCACGCCGCTCGGCGACCGCTTCCTTTCGGAGCGCCTGTACGACGAACTCGAGGACTGGGTCCCGCGGTTGACGCGGCGCACCCTGCCGGCCGGGCACTGGATCCCGCGCACCCGACCCGACCGACTCGCATCCTGGATCGATGACTTCGTCACGTCGGTCGAGACCGAGGGGCACGGGAACGGCGGGGGAAACGGCCCCGGAGCCGGCCATGACGGGGTCGGCGCGGCGGCCGGGTCGGGCGACGCGCTCGAGGCGGCCGGGCGGCGCCGGAGGAACGGCGACAGCCCGGGGCGGGAGCGGGCCGCCGATCCGTATGCCGAGCGCTTCGCCGGGCAGTTGGTGCTCGTCACCGGTGCGGGCAGCGGCATCGGGCGGGCCACGGCGCTCGCGTTCGCCGAAGCGGGCGCGCGCGTCATCGCCGTCGACCGGGATGCGGACAGCGCGGCCCGCACCGCCGAGCTGTCCCGCCGGGTCGGCGCACCCGCCGCCTGGGCGGAGGCAGTCGACGTCTCCGACGAGCAGGCGATGGAGAAGCTCGCCGCCAAGGTGCACACCGACCACGGAGTGTTGGACGTGCTGGTGAACAACGCCGGCATCGGTCTGTCGGGGTCGTTCTTCGACACGACGTCCGAGGACTGGCGCCGGGTGCTGGACGTCAACCTGTGGGGCGTCATTCATGGTTGCCGCCTTCTCGGCCGGCCGATGGCCGAGCGCGGGCAGGGCGGTCACATCGTCAACATCGCGTCGGCGGCTGCTTTCCAGCCCTCCAGGGCACTGCCGGCCTACAGCACCTCCAAGGCGGCGGTGCTGATGCTGAGCGAGTGCCTGCGCGCCGAACTGGCGGGCCGGGACATCGGGGTGACGGCCGTCTGCCCCGGCCTGGTGAACACCGGCATCACGTCCACGGCGACCTTCGTGGGAGTCGACGCGGAGGAGGAACGACGTCGGCAGAAGCGCGCAGCGCGCCTGTACGGGATGCGCAACTACCCGCCGGAGAAGGTCGCGAAGGCGATCCTGCGCGCGGTCGTGCACGACGAGGCGATGGTCGCGGTCACTCCGGAGGCGAAGACCGCGCACGCCCTGTCCCGTTTCCTGCCGAGGGCGTTGAGGGCGCTGGCGCGGGTGGGTCCGCCCGTGTGAGAAGCCCGCGCGGCCGAACAGGCCGTGCTCACCGGGGTGCTGCTCGACGCTCTCTCAAGTGACAGGACGTCACTTGTGTGTTGGGGAAGTCCCGCTCCACGAAGGCCGGTTGTCCACAGAATCGCCAAATAGCCTGTGGATAACCGCAGTTACTTGTGGATCAAACCTCGGCGTCAAAACTGAATGCGTGATGCGCGTCTCCCCCGTCATGCTGAGCGGATGAACGAAAAGGACGGACCTGACAACGGCAGGGACGACAGACGCACCGTGAAGGTGTCGAAGTACCTCTCGAAGCATCTGCGTCATCAGCCCGAGCGCATCGGTCTCACTCTCGACGCGGCCGGCTGGGTCGAGATCGACGAGCTCATCTCGGCATGCGCCGCGCACGGCTTCCGCTTCACCCGTGACGAGCTGGACCATGTCGTCGCGGCCAACGACAAGAAGCGCTTCGCGATCGACGGCACCCGGATCCGCGCCAGCCAGGGCCACAGCGTCGAGGTCGACCTCGGGCTGGAGCCGGCCGTCCCACCGTCGTACCTCTACCACGGGACCGTCGCACGCTCGCTGGACGCCATCCGGGCCGAGGGGCTGCGGCCGATGAACCGGCACGACGTGCACCTCTCGGCCGACCGGGAGACCGCGACGAGGGTCGGCGCCCGCCGGGGCCGCCCCGTGGTGCTCTCCGTCGACGCGGGCGCCATGCACCAGGACGGTCATGTCTTCCATCTCAGCGCCAACGGCGTGTGGTTGACGAAGTCCGTGCCCCCGCAGTACCTGCGGTTCCCCGAGGGCCACTGAAGCACGGTCCGGGTCGCCGCCACGGACGATTCGGTCGCCGCCCCCGACGGTTCTTGGGCATCATCACAGGTATGGACCACTTGCCCACCACCGAGGCGGCCGTCACCGTCCTGCGTGCCCTCGCCGCCGAGTACGCGCTGGAGATCGAGGTCACCCATGACATCGGCGCCGACCAGACCTCCCGCCGCTCCGCCGCCGGCGTGGGCGTCACCGCCGATCCGGACGGCTCGCTGCCGCACGAGGCCTACGTAGAACTGGGCGGGCGGCCCAGCGTGAGCGTGCGGCTCTATCCCGACGACGACGCTCTGATCACCGTCGACGGCGTCGAGTGCCCCGACGTCGAGCGCGATGACGTCCCCGCCTTCCTCCGCGCCCTTTACGACGGCCACGCCTGGGTGAAGGTCCGACGCTTTCCCCCGGCCCACTTCCTGATGGTGCCGCTGCCGCGGGACCGGGTGCACAAGGAGTTCATCCTGGTCGGGCTCAGCCCATGGCTCGGCGGGCGCGCACGCTGACGGTTTCACGTGAAACCGCCACGGGATGGTTTCACGTGAAACCGTGCGCGCGTCAGTGGTCGGCCAGCCGCCAGCCCTGAAGGCCCGGCCGGGACAGGATGTCGGCGGCCATCCGGGTGGCCTCGGACGTGGTGGTTCCGGGCGGGGCCGTGATCCGGAGACGGGCGAGTTCGCCTTGGAATTCGCCGACCTCGGCATGCCAGCCCTCCGGGAGGAGGGCTACAAAACGGATCACGGCGGTCTCTGGTGGCGCCCCGGACGGACCGGTGATCGACACCTGATGGGAGAAGCTCATGGACGGCTCCGCATGACGAAGTGAAGGGAGGGTGGTGGGGCAGGCTGCCGTCCCCCACCCCCCGGGGTCCGTGCGCCGACCGTGATCCGGGGTCGGCCACCTGGGTACGGCCGGCCCCGGACGAGGAGTCGCATCATCGGTCAGTCGGCCGAGCCGCCCTTGGCGAGTCGGCCGACCACCACGAGGATGCCGACGGCGAGTGCCGCGCCGACGCCGTAGCGGACGCCGTCGGAGGTGTCGCTGCTGATCAGCATCACCTCCACGCAGGCGAGAACGGCCAGGAGGGCGGCGAGCGTGGTGCGGGAACGGGAGGCGGTCATCGGAGTTCCTTCCGGTTGAGGTGGGGTGTTTCGCAGAACGGGCAGGGCTGAGCGGGTGGTGCGGCTGAGCGGTGGTGCGGGTGCTGCGGTGGTGCTGTGGTGCGGGCCAAGCGGTAGCGCGGGTGGTGAGGTGGTGGCGCGGATGGCGTCAGGCGGTCAGTCCGTCAGCTTCATGGCCTGACGGAACGAGAGCTTGCGGTCGGTCTGCAGGAGCGCCCGGCGGTACACCCGGCTGCTCACCCCGACGATGAGCACCGCGGCGGCGATCGACAGACCGAGCGCGGCGGCCGGCTCCCACCAGGCGGTCTCGCCCGCGAGGACACGGGCCGGCATGGTGACGGTCGAGGTCAACGGGATGAAGGAGAGGATCTCGCGCACATTGCCGGTCACGGTGACGCCGACGATGAACACCAGCGCGGTGATCGCGTTCACCGGAGTCGTGGTGGACTGGATGTCCTCGCTCCGGGTGGCGAGCGCGCCGGCGGCGGCGAACAGGCAGGCCAGGACGGCGATGCCCACGACGTAGAAGACGAGGAACCAGCCCAGTCCCGAGCTGATGTCGGCGAGGAAGTCCTGCTCGCCCGTGGCCACCAGGCCGCCGATGCCGACCAGGCAGAACAGCGCCATCTGGGCGAGCGCCAGCAGCGTGGAACCGACGATCTTGCCGACGAGCAGCGACCGCAGGGGCACGGAGCTGGCGATGAGCTCGACGATGCGGTTCTGCTTCTCCTCCACGACGCTGGTCGCCAGCGCGGCCCCGAGCAGCACCGCGGCCAGGTAGAAGAGGAAGCCGAAGAAGTACGTGGTCATCCGGACCGCGCCCTCGGGCGTCTTGTCGGCCGACAGCAGGACGTGCTCGACCTCCGCTCCCTTGCTGAGGGCCGTCAGGCTGGTTCCGGCGGCCTTCGCGTTCTCGGCGAGGGCCTTCGACTGCACGGCGGCGCCGATCCAGGTGGCGGCGATGTCGTTCTGCCCGGTGTCGCCCAGCAGGACCCAGCGACCGCCCTCGAGCAGGAGCCCGGCCTCGGCGTCGCCGGACCGCACGGCCTCGCGGACCTGATCGGCGGACGACTCCTGCCGGACCGTGATCTCGACGTCCTGGTCCGCCTGCACGGCCAGTTGCTCGGCCTGGCCGGCGATCCGGCCGGCCTGCTGGTCGGCCACCGCGACGGTGATCTTGCCCATCGAGTCCGCCAGGTAGAGCTGCAGTCCGATCGCGCCCACGATCAGGGCGAGGGTGACCAGTGTCGACAGCAGGAAGCCGCGGTTGGTGAGCTTCACCGAGATCTCGCGGGCGGCGACGATCCGCCAGGCGGCCGCGGTGGCCGTGCGGGGCGGGGTACCGGAAGCCGCGGGCGTGCCCTGCGGATCGGGCGACGTCTCGGACCGGTGCGCGGGGTTCGAGGTCACGGTGCTCATGCGGAGGTCATCTCCCGGTAGACGTCGGCGATGCTGGGAACGACAGGGGTGAAGGCGTGCACGGGTCCGCGGCGCAGAGCCTCCGTCAGGAGCGCGCCGGGATCGGCGTCGGCCGCGAGCTCGACGTGTGCTCCGTCGGGCAGTTCCTCGACGTCGGTCACGCCGCGCACGTCGCGGGCCCAGCCGGCCGGCGCACCGGTGACCAGGTGGTACCGGAGCTTGTCGCGGTGCCGGAGTTCGTCGGCGGTGCCCTTGCCGACGACATGACCGGTGGCCATGATCACCAGGTCGTCGCAGAGCCGCTCGACCAGGTCGAGCTGGTGGGAGGAGAACAGCACCGGGGTGCCCGCGGCCGCGTACTCGCGCAGCAGCTCGGCCATCGTGTCGACGGCGTGCGGGTCCAGCCCGGAGAAGGGCTCGTCGAGGACGAGCAGCTTGGGGGAGCCGAGCAGGGCGGCCGCGATCTGCACACGCTGCTGGTTACCCAGGGACAGGGACTCCAGCCGGGCCTGGCTCTTCTCCGCGAGCCCGAGACGGTCGAGCAGCTCGAGGATGTGGCTGCGGGCGTCGGCGGCGCCCTGGCCTCGGAGGCGGGCCAGATAGACGAGCTGGCTGAGGACCGTCTGCTTCGGGTAGAGGCCCCGCTCCTCCGGCATGTAGCCGAAGTCCCTGCGGTCGGCGGCCGTGACGGGAACGCCGTCCCAGCGGATCTCGCCGCCGTTCGCGGCCAGTACGCCCATGATCATGCGCATGGTGGTGGTCTTGCCCGCGCCGTTCCCGCCGACGAATCCGGTCAACCGGCCTCTGGACACCCGGAAGGAGACCCGGTCGACGGCACGGTGATCGCCGAAGTCTCGTACGAGTTCTTCCAGTTCCAACATCTGTGTCTTCTCTCAGCTCGGTCGATCGGTTGCTCTGGTGGGGGGATTCGAGCGGCGGCGGACCACCGTCGGGTCAGGGCAGCGGGTGCGGGGCCGCTTCGCGCGGGTCGTCCAGGCCGGCCGCGCAGCCGGTGCGCTCGGGCGCGGACGCCAGTCGGGGCAGGTGCCAGCTCCACAGGTGCGTCTCGTCCATCCGCAAGCTCTGGTAGCCGGGCGCCAGCACCTTGACGACATGCCAGCCCATGGCGGCGACGGCCGGCGGAAGGCGCGGCGTGAGGTCCACGGCGAGGAGTCCCGCGCCGTCGGCGGTGAGGGCCCGCCGGATGTCCTCCACCTCCAGGTCCCGCGCGGGCGGGAGAGCCGGCAGCGGTTCCGGCTCCCGGAAGCCCGCGGCCCAGTCGCGCACGCTCTCGTACGCGGTGCCGGTCAGCATGTGGCAGAGCCGGTCGTGCTCCGTCACGATCGGGGCGAGGCGCCCGGTCTCGCCCTGGCCGCGCAGCGCCCGCAGCGCGGCCCGTACCTGCCACGCCTCCTGGAACGCCTTGACGGCGGCCTCGGCCGGCCGGGTCGACGCCTTCATGCCGACGGCGGCCAGGGCGCCCGGTCCCTCCGGATCGATCAGGAAGCCGGTCATGCACCAGAGCCCGGGCACAGCGGTGGGAATCCGGGCGAGCACGGGGGTCAGCCCCTCCGCGCGCGCCCGCCGCCACATCGCCGCGAGCCCGGTGTCGGCGGGCGACGGGATGTACGTCGGCAGACGCAGCCGGCGGCCCCAGGCGACGGTGAGGGCGTCCCGTTCCGTCACCTCGATCATGGCCGCGGCGAGAGCGGTCCCGTGGCTCGCGCCGGCCGCCGCCCCGGACGGGCTCGGATCGAACAGGTCGGCCCGACGCGCGGGCCAGTCGACCAGGTCCGCGGGGACCAGGACGGGCACGCCGGTGTCCAGGTCCCGGGCCTCGTACCAGGACAGGTCGGCCGTCTCGGCGTCCGGGTGCGACAGGGAGTGGTCCGGGTGGTGCGCGTACAGCGTCGCGGCGGCCAGGCCGGCGGCGGCGCCGAAGCGGGCGGGGTGCGCGGCCGAGGGGTGCAGGGCGCGCCGCTCGACGGCCTCGCCCGCTCCGCGCAGCAGCGCGTCGACCCGGGAGGCGCCGCTGGCCCCGGCGAACCGGGCGGACA
The DNA here is from genome assembly GCF_052543235.1 of Streptomyces sp. SAS_272. Lineage (NCBI taxonomy): Bacteria > Bacillati > Actinomycetota > Actinomycetes > Kitasatosporales > Streptomycetaceae > Streptomyces > Streptomyces sp. SAS_272. The sequence goes on from NZ_JBMNDR010000038.1 coordinate 78,489, forward strand.
GCGGGAGGTCGAAGACGTCGGCGCCCAGCGCTGCGGGGGCCGTGGCGGTGACGGAGCGGGTGGAAGCGGTGCCGCCCTCACGAACGCCCCCGGCGCTCTCGGCGCCCCTCGCTCCCGCGGAACCCGCGGAAGCGAGGGAGCCGACGATTCCCTCGAACCCGTCCACCGGCTGGAGTTCGACCGCGCTGCTCCACAGCGGATCTCCGTCGTGCGGCGGGGTGACCGCGTACCGCAGGGCGATGCCCGAGGCCGGGTCGAGGGTGGTCGGGATGTCGATCACCGTCGCACCCCGGCGGCCGAGGGGGCGAGGAAGGACAGGGCCGGCGCGCCGTCGCGCAGGGCGGCGAGGGCCAGCAGAACTCCCGCCGAACCGGTGCCCAGGTCGGTGGAGAGGCGGTAGCCGTAGTTGCCGAGGAAGTCGACGCGTCCGGGCTCGGCGGCTATCGCCTCCCAGCCGAGGGCGTCCAGGTGGAAGCGCAGGACCTCCCGCTCGATCTCGCTGCCGCCGTCCGCGAGGGCGAGGAGCTCTCCGCCACGGCCGTGCAGGAGGCCGCACGAGGTGGCGAAGCCGCCGCGCCGCAAGGTCCGCAGCCGGTCCACGGCGGCACGTATCCGTACGTCGTCGGGAGTGTGCCGCAGTGCGGCGCGCAGGGCGATCAGGATGCCCGCGGAGCCTTCGAGTCCGGCGCTGAGGAAGCGGTCGTCGAAGTCGTCGCCCCCGATGCGCTCCAGCTCGGCGTGGAGTTCGGCCAGGGCCTGCTCCAACAGGTGGGTGCGGCCGGTGTGTTCGTACAGGCGCAGCAGGAGGAGGGCGCGGCCGCAGCGACCGTGCAGCAGTCCCACGCGCTGGGGCGCCGGGGTGTCGGGCAGCCGCTCGGCGAGTTCGAGCGCCTGGCGCAGGCGCCGGTCGTCGCCGCGCCGGACGGCCAGGTGCAGCGCGGTCAGGCCGAGGCCGGAGAGGCCGGTCGCCAGGGTGGACCCCACGTTGGCGTCGCAGCCGGCGAAGGCACGGTCCATGACCGCGTCGGCGGCGTCGGGATGACCGAGCTCCTCCAGGGTGTACGCGACGCCGGCGAGGCCGGTGAGGAAGCCGGGGCCGTCGCCGGCGACCTGCTCGGAGCGGTCGAGGAACCACTGGACGTGTTCGGCGGGCGGCTCGGCGCCGGCGCGGTGCAGCGCCCAGAGGACACCCGCCGCCCCGTACGCGAAGGTCACGCCGCCGTCGTCGACCATGAACTGCGAGACGTCGCCCGGGTAGAGGCGGTCGGTCCGCTCGGGGGTGGCCGCCTCGACGATGGAGCCGGCGATGTCCGCGATCAGGCTCCCGGTCTCCTCCCCGGCGGCGGGCCAGCGCACGCCGTACTCCGTCCGTGCGCCGAGGACGTCGTCGCCGAGACCGCGCTCGATCTGCCGGACGAAGGCCTCGGGGAGGGGGAAGTCGCGGGCGGCCACGTCGATCAGGGTGCGGATCTTCTCGGTGCCCCACGGCACGACGTGCGGCATGGGGACGAACATGGTCAGCCGGAGCACGTCGAGCGCGAACAGGTCGACGTCGGGGCCCCGGAGGTGGTCGGGGGCCCGGAAGCCGAGGGAGCCCATGGCCTGCGCGCGCATCTCCTCGGCGGGGGTGGCGGTCTCCATGTCGATGAAGGCGACGGTGTCGTCGGGGCGGACGAGGACGTTGCCCGGGTGCAGGTCGCCGAAGACGACACCGCGCTCGTGCATGGCGGCCACGCCCTCGGCGATCTGGTCCAGGATGTGCAGCGTCCAGGCCGTGTACTCCGCGCGGGCCCGCTCCGTGTTGTCGGTGGTGCCGTAGGGGTGACGCAGGCGGACGAGCTCGGTGAGCGGAGTGCCGTCGACGTAGTCGCGGGCCAGGAAGAGGTGTTCGTTCCCTTTGCGCACGTCCCTCAGGGTGGGCACGGACGGGAGACCGGAGAGCCGGGACAGCGCCCAGTGCTCGCGCTCGAGACGGGTGACGGCGTCGTCGCCGGCCGCGTCGAGACCGGCGAGCGGACGGGCCTCCTTGAGCAGGACCTCGGTTCCGTCGCGCTTGTCGACGGCGCGGTACACGCCGCCTCCGTTGGAGAAGTGGAGGGCCTTGTAGACGCGGAAGGGGAAGTCGGTGAGGGTGCCGCGGCGCCGCTCGTCGGCCGCCTCCTGGAGGAAGGAGGGGAGGGTGACCCAGGCGGGGGGACGGAAGCCCGGGCGCCGCTCGTCGGGGACGAGTTCGCCGTTCGGCGCGGTGATCGCGGGTGCCAGGGTGCCATCCTTGAGGCGGGTGGTCTTCAGCACGAAGCCACCGTAACGCACGTACAACGGCCCCTGCTTCCAACGGAGATCGCTCAGCACGGACGGTGCGGGCGTCCCTCCGACGAGGCCGTCGAGGTCGTCCAGGGCGGTGCGCAGAACCGTCTCGTCGACCGGGTAGACGGTGATGAACTTCCCGCTGGCGGTGCGGTCCCCGTACTTGCTGCCGCGCCGGCCGAGCGTCTCCAGGTCGGAGATGTACTTGAACATCAGCCCGTGCTCGACGCAGTACGGGACGACGGCGTCGAGGAGTTCGGCCGCGTTGTCGGGGGAGGCCGCGACGTGGATCTTCCAGCCCTGGTCGGGGATCCGGGAGTCCGGCGGGACGCAGACGGTCCACTCCCGTCCTCGGGTGGCGGTCCAGCCCTCGGGCAGGGTCCGGCCCTCGTGGAAGTCCGCGCCGGTGGATTCGACGGCGGGGGCGTCGTAGAAGAGCGAGTCCGCGCGGCAGAAGTTGATGAACCGGGTGTCGAGCACGGTGTCTCCAGAGTCAGAAGGGCAGGAACGGGAGCACGTAGGTGCGGTGGAGGGACTTCCACAGGGGCACGCTGCCCAGCTCGACCTCGGCGGTGCCGGTGGCCGGCGTCGGGGTGCGGTCGAGGTCCAGGGAGAAGGCCGTCGAGTCCATGCCCACGGCGCTTCCGAGGTCGACGGGGAAGTAGGTGGAGACCGGGACCTCGGTCCGCGCGGCCGGAGCGGCTCCCACCCGGGCGGTCGCGACGGCGTCCTGCAGCACCAGGCCGTTCGTCTTCAGCGTCACGCGCTGGCCGGCGTGGATCAGCTCGGCCGACGAGCCCTGCGGCAGGACGAGCCGGGTCCCGGAGGCGTCGGTGACATAGGCGGCGGCCACCGTCTGGTGGACCGGCAGGAACAGCGCGGCGCAGACGGCGGCGGCCAGTGCGGCGCAGACGGCCCCGACCCGGGCCCGGCGGACTCCGGCGGCCTTGACCTCGGCGGAGAGCCGGAGGGCGCCGCGGACCAGCATCCACACGATGTACGAGAGCCCGGAGGCGGCGAGGAGGAGTCCGACCCAGCCGACCCGCTGGAGGGTGCCGAGCCAGGTCTGCAGGGCGGTGCTCAGGAAGTACACCGGGAAGGCGAGGCAGGCGAATCCGTACACGACGGTCCACCGGGTGGGCAGTTCGCGCTGGTACGTGCCGCCGAACAGGAAGCGGGCGAGAGCGCGGCGGGCGTCGGCCATGGCGCGGTCGCGCAGGTACGGGACGTCCACGTGGCTCATCAGGGCGATGTAGCCGTCGAGTTTGATGAACGGCGTCAGGTTGAGCAGGGCCGTTCCGTAGCTGGTGACGGCGAAGAACAGCAGGCAGGTCTTGGCGGTGCCGTCCGCGAGGGGCCAGGCGGCGAGGGCCGAGGCGGCCGCCAGGGAGGTCTGGACCGCGGGCCCGGCGAGCGCGGTGTGCACGCGCTGCCGGCGGTCGGGGAGCCGCCAGGCGTCCGAGACGTCGCAGAAGAACGCCGGCATCAGGTAGAAGAGCATGACGCCGATGCGCGAGGGCCGGCCCCCGTAGCGGATGAGGACGGCGGCGTGACCCAGCTCGTGGAGGGAGACGCCGAGCAGCAGCGCGACGAGCACTCCGGTGAACGAGACCGCGGAGAGCGGGCTGTTCAGCGTCACCGCGACGGCGTCCCGCTGTGCGATCAGGGCGCCGGCGCCGAGCAGGACGCAGAGCATCCCGGCCGCCACCACCCCCCGGGAGAAGAGTCGGACGAACACGGGGCGCAGGGCCTGCATCGTGCGTCCCGGCCGCAGCAGCGTGAGCTGGAGGGTCATCGGGGGGACGATCTGGAAGCGGGGGGCGACGGCGGGCGCCTTGGTCTCGCCGTCGTCGAGCAGTCTGAGCGAGTCGAGCCGCGAGATCGCGCTGCCCACCCGCACGGGGCTCCAGGCGCCGCCCAGCCGGGCGGCGAGGGTCTCGTGGTCGCGCTCCCCGTCCAGCTCCTTGACGAGATCCGCGACGTGCTCGGTGATCCGTACGTAGCGGGCGCCGTGCTGGAGAACCCAGTCGCCCTGTCCGTCGGCGGGCGAGTGGACCTCGGCGCTCGGGGCGAGGCGCGGGCGCCTCGTGTGGGCCGGGACGGTGGGTGGCGGGGGGCTCATGACAGCGCTCACTGGCGTTTCCTTTGCGGACGGCGGCGGGGAGGGGGAGAGCGCGCGGCACCCTTTCGGTGGTCCGGCCGGCCGAAGCCGGCCGGAC
>NZ_JBMNDR010000039.1:0-51588 GCF_052543235.1 Streptomyces sp. SAS_272
GGCACGGGCGCCGGGGGACGTCGGCGCCCGTGCCCCGCCCGGTTCGGTCAGCCCCGCCGACGGGTCAGCGCCACCGCTCCCCCGCCGGCGAGCAGCAGGGCCACGGCGCCGCCCGCGACGTACGGGGCCGGCGAACCGCCGCCGGTCCGCGCCAGGTCCGCCTCGGCGGGCGCGCCCTGCGGTCTGACGTCAGGGGCCGTAGCGGCGCTCGGCGAGGCCGGCCGCCCCTGCTCCGTCCCCTTCCCCGGCCCCTTGCCCGTCCCCTCTCCCTGTGGCTCGTCCTGTTCTCCGGCCTGCTCCTGCGGCTCTCCGGCGGGCGCCTCGCAGGTGGCCTCGGCGAGCGTCACCGTGCCGGTGACATCGGCGACGTCGAGTTTCAACGGGTTGACGGAGACGGTGAGTTCGAGGGCGGTGGCGGCGGCCGTGCGGGTGGTGGTCACGCGCTTGGACAGGTCGAGGCGGACCCGTCCCACGCCCGGCGCCTTCACCTCCGTCGTGCCGCCCGTGCTCACCGACACCTTCTTGCCCAGGACCGTCACGGAGCCGAGCAGGTTCGCGACGGCGACCGGAGGCCGGCCGGTCTCGCAGGTCGCCTTCGAGGTGAGCGTGCCGACCTCGACGAGGGAGAGCAGCGGGAGGCCGGGGACGTGCAGCCTGGCGTGGACGAGGCGGGTGGACGCCTCGGCCTTTTGCCCGTCCACCGTCGCCCTGGCCTCGGCGACGTCGGCGCGCAGCACGCTGAACGGCCTTCCGCCGGCGACGCCGTCCAACTCCGCTGTCAGCGTTGTCCTCTCGGCGCTCTGCGGCGCGTGCACCTCGTCGAGGGAGACGGCGAGCGGGATGTCGACGGATCTGTTGAGCAGGGCCACGTCGAGGCCGGTGCGCAGCACGGCGGCGCTCGCGCGGCCCTGCCCGTCGCCCGCGTGGGCGGGGCCCGCGCCGGCCAGGGCCGCGGGACCGGCGGCCAGGGCCGTGGCCGCCGCGACGGCGGCGACGCGACGGGCGCGTGCGGGCATGCGGAAGGTGTTGCCGTTCAAGGGTGGGACCCCCAGAAGAGACGCTTCGGGACCCCGCAAGAATCGCGTACGAAGGGTGAACGGTCAGCGCGCTGCACCGAGTTCACTCCAACGTGAGATTTCCGTGCGTGTCTTCGAATCCACCGGCACGTACGTTCTGCGTCGTCACCCTCGCGGCCCCGGCTCAGGGCGCCTCAGCCCAAGGCTCGGCGCGCCTCAGCCCACGATCTTTCCGTTGAGCACGATCCTGCGGGGCGCTGCCAGCACGCGGACGTCCGCCCGCGGGTCCGTCTCGTACACCACCAGGTCGGCCGGCGCGCCCTCGTCCAGGCCGGGGCGTCCGAGCCACGCGCGTGCGCCCCACGTCGTCGCGGAGAGCGCCTGCAGCGGGGGGATGCCCGCGGTCACCAGCTCGGCGACCTCCGCCGCCACCAGACCGTGCGGCAGCGTGCCGCCGGCGTCCGTGCCGACGAAGACCGGGATGCCGGCGTCGTAGGCGGAGCGGACGGTGTCGTACCGGCGGGCGTGGAGCCTGCGGATATGGGCCGACCAGCGCGGGAACCTGGCCTCCCCGCCGGCGGCGAGATCCGGGAAGGTGGCGATGTTGACCAGGGTCGGGACGATCGCCACGCCCCGCTCGGCGAACAGCGGGACGAGGTCGTCCGTCAGACCCGTCGCGTGCTCGATGCAGTCGATGCCGGACTCGACCAGGTCACGCAGCGAGTTCTCGGCGAAGCAGTGCGCCGTGACCCGCGCGCCCAGCCGGTGGGCCTCGGCGATGGCCGCCTCGGCCGCCGCCCGCGGCCAGCTGGGGGCCAGGTCGCCGGCCTCGCGGTCGATCCAGTCGCCGACCAGCTTGACCCAGCCGTCGCCGCGCCGGGCCTCCCGGGCGACGTACGCGACGAGGTCGTCGGGCTCGATCTCGTGCGCGTAGCCGCGGAGATATCGGCGGGTGCGGGCGATGTGCCGGCCCGCCCGGATGATCTTCGGGAGGTCTTCGCGGTCGTCGGTCCAGCGGATGTCCGAGGGCGAGCCGGCGTCCCTCAGCAGCAGGGCGCCGGCCTCGCGGTCGGTGAGCGCCTGCTTCTCCGCGACGTCCGGTTCGACCGGTCCGTGGCCGCCGAGGCCCACATGGCAGTGCGCGTCCACCAGACCGGGCAACGCCCAGCCCTCGACGGTGCGGACCTCACGGGCCCCTACGGGACGGTCGTAGGAGATCCGGCCGTCGACGACCCACAGCTCGTCGCGGACGTCGTCGGGCCCGGTCAGGACCCTGCCCTTCACGTGCAGCACCGGACGATCGCTCATACGTGCACCCTAGCCAGTGCTCTTGCCCACCTGTCCCGAGGCCTCCTCCTCCACCTCGGCCATCGCCGGGTCGAGCAGGCGGGAGAGGAAGTGGCGGGTGCGCTCGTGCCGCGGGGCGCCGATGACCTGGGCGGGGGCGCCGTCCTCGACGATCACTCCGCCGTCCATGAAGACGACCCGGTCGGCGACCTCGCGGGCGAAAGTCATCTCGTGGGTGACGACCATCATCGTCATGCCCTCGTTCGCCAGCATGCGCATGACGGCCAGGACGTCGCCGACCAGCTCCGGGTCGAGCGCCGAGGTCGGCTCGTCGAAGAGCATCACGCCGGGGCCCATGGCCAGGGCGCGGGCGATCGCGACGCGCTGCTGCTGGCCGCCGGACAGGGAGGAGGGATAGGCGTGCGCCTTCTCCGACAGGCCCACCCGCTCCAGGTTCTGGGCGGCGACCTTCGCGGCCTCCGCCTTGCCGCGGCCGAGCACCCGGCGCTGCGGCAGCGTCAGGTTCTCGGTCACCGACAGGTGCGGGAACAGGTTGAACTGCTGGAAGACCATGCCGATACGGCGTCGCACGGCGTCGATGTCGACGTCGGGGTCGGTGAGCTCCGTGCCGCCGACGAAGACCTGGCCGCTCGTGGGCTCCTCCAGCAGGTTCACGCAGCGCAGCAGCGTCGACTTGCCGGATCCGGAGGGGCCGATCACGCAGACGACCTCGCCCCGGCCGATCTCCAGGTCGATGCCCCGGAGCACCTCGTTGTCGCCGAACGCCTTGTGCAGGCCGCGCACTTCGATCTCGGGTCGGCTCATTTCACGGCCTCCTGGGCCTTGGCCTCCATGCGGCGCACGACGAAGCCGAGCGGGACGGTCACCAGCAGGTAGCACAGGCCGGCGACCAGGATCGGCGTGGAGTTGGCGGTGTCGCTGGCCAGGTCCCGGCCGAACTTGGACAGCTCGCGCTCCTCCAGGGTCACACCGAGGAGCAGGACCAGCGAGGAGTCCTTGAAGAGGATGATCAGTTCGTTGGTGAGCGGCGGCAGGATGATCCGGAACGCCTGCGGGATGACGATGGAGATCATCGCGCGGGCCGGCGAGAAGCCCAGCGAACGCGCCGCCTCCATCTGCCCCTTGGGCACCGCCTGGATGCCCGCGCGGAACGTCTCCGCCATGTACGCGGCGCCCACCAGGCCGAGCGCGAGGGCCGCCTTGCCGTAGGTGCCGCCGACGATCTCCGTGCCGGGGAAGGCCAGCGGCACGGCCACGCCGATGAACACGAAGATCAGCAGGGCGGGCAGACCGCGGAAGATCTCGATGTACACGCCGGCCACCCAGCGGTACGGGCCGACCGAGGACAACCGCATCAGCGCGATGACCAGGCCGAGCACGAGCCCCAGCAGGAAGCCCGACACCGTGTACAGGACGGTGTTCTTCAGCGCGAGCGTGATGACGTCCGGGAACATCTCCTTGGCGATGTCCCACTGGGCGAACTGGTTCTTCAGCCGGCCCCAGTCGGCCGTCACCGCGAAGACGATGACGGCGGCGACGAACACGGCGTACTGGGCGCCCTGGGACAGCCTGCGCTTCTGCCGCCGGGTCAGCCCCTTCTTCTTCGGCTGGAGCGGTACGTCCGCGGCGGTCATGACGCCGACGGGGAGGCGGCGGACGAGTCGTACGGGCCGATCCACTTCTCGTACAGCTTCTTGTACGTGCCGTCGGCCTTCGCGTCCGCCAGCGCCTTGTCGATCGCGGCGGCCAGCTTCGCGTTGCCCTTCTTCACCGTGAAGCCGTACTGCTCGCCGGTGTTGAGGTTGTCGACGACCTTGAAGGCGTCGGCGTTGGCCTTGTCCTTCAGCCAGCCCTGGACCACCGGGTAGTCGATGATGACGGCCTTGACCTGGCCGGTGCGCAGTCCGTTGAGGACGGCGTCGGAGGACTCGAAGGAGACCGCGTCGAAGCCCTGCTTCTCGGCGTAGTCCTCGCCGGTGGTCTGCGCCTGCGCGCCCAGCTTGACGCCCTTGGACTTCACGTCGGCGAGCGAGGAGACGCCCGCGCCCTTGTCGACGAGGACGGCCTGCGTCGCCTCGAAGTAGGGGTCGGAGAAGTCGACGTTCTTCTTGCGCTCGTCGGTGATGGTCATGCCGGCCGCGGCAAGGTCGCACTGGCCGGAGTTGAGGAAGGCGCCGGTCTTGAAGTTCTCGAAGGGGGTGTCGACGATCGCCTGCTTCACGCCGAGGTTCTTGGCGACCAGGTCGATCAGGGAGACGTCGAAGCCCTGCACCTTGCCGTCGATCTCCGACTGGAAGGGCGGGTACGGCAGGTGGGTGCAGGTGGTGAGCTGGCCCGCCTTGACGAGCTCGACCCCGCCGGCGGCGGTCTTGGAGCCGCTGCCGCCGTCGTCGCTCGACGTGCAGGCGGACACGAGCACGAGCCCGGCCGTCGCGGTGGCAGCGGCCAGGATGCGGGTCCGACGCCCGGAGAGGGTGATCACGGCGGGCCTTCCTGTAAGGGAACTAAGGGTTCCGATTATAAGGAGATGTTGGGGACTCTCAAACCAATCCGATGGTCATGAGGCCGTCGAGCCTACGAAGTCACCGGCGGAGTGGGGAAGCATGTCCCGGTTACTCTCGTCACCTCTACCCCGTGAGTGAAGAGAGCACCGCCGTGACACACCCGTTCCTGGACCTCGCACCGCTGAGCGCCGCACATTTCGCCTCGATCGAGGCCCGGGTGGCGCGACTGCTGGACACCCGGCAGGACGTCGTGGTGACGCAGGGCGAGGCGCTGCTGCCCCTGGAGGGGGCGATCCGGGGCGCCGCGGGTCCCGGCACCACGGCCCTCAACGTGATCACCGGCCCGTACGGGCAGACCTTCGGCGACTGGCTGCGGGACTGCGGCGCGACCGTGATCGACCTGGCGGTCCCCTTCCACACGGCGGTGACGGCCGCACAGGTCCGCGAGGCGTTCGCCGAGCACCCGGAGATCGACTTCGTGTCGCTGGTGCACGCGGAGGCGGCGACCGGCAACACCAACCCGGTGGCGGAGATCGGCGAGGTGGTGCGGGAGCACGGCGCGCTCTTCTCGCTGGACGCGGTCGCCTCGATCGGCGCGGAGCCGGTGCTGCCGGACGCGTGGGGCGTGGACCTGTGCGTGATCGGCGCGCAGAAGGCGATGGGCGGCCCGGCGGGCGTCTCGGCGGTCTCGGTGAGCGAGCGGGCGTGGGCGCGGATGTCCGCGAACCCGACGGCCCCGCGCCGCTCGTACCTGTCCCTGCTGGACTGGAAGCAGCGGTGGATCGACGGCGGCCGCAAGGCCCTGCTGCACGCGCCGGCACAGCTGGAGATGCTGGCCCTCGAGGCCTGCGTGGAGCGGATCGAGACCGAGGGGCTGAAGACGGTCATGGCCCGGCACGCGTCCGCGGCGGCGGCCACGCGGGCGGGCGCGCTGGCGCTGGGCGGCGGGCTCGAGCCGTACGTGCACGACGCGGCGGAGGCGGCGCCGGTCGCCACGACGCTGCGGGCGCCCGCGGGCGTGCCGGCGTCGGAACTGGTGGCCCAGGCGCTGGCGGGCGACCCCGCACTGCCGCTGGCCGCGGGCGGCGGCGCGCTGGCCGGCGAGATGATCCGGGTCAACCACTACGGGGCGGACGCCACGGTGGACGCGGTGCGGGGGTCCCTGGCCGCTCTGGGCGCCGCGCTGGCGGAAAGGGGCCTGACCGTCGACCTGGACGCGGCCTTCCGGGCCACGGAGGGCGGCCGGCGCTGAGGGGAGCGCCGGGACCGATCGGAGGCGGCCGGAATCGACCGTCGGCGCCGGAGCCGGATGGCATGCTGCCGCAATGACCACCGACGCGCACCGGACACTTCCCGACGGCCGCCCGGTCCCGCTGCTGACCGGCGAGGAACTCCCCATGCTGGAGAGCTGGCTGGCGTTCCACCGGGCCACGCTGGAACTGAAGTGCGCCGGGCTGGACGACGAGCAGGCACGGACGGCGTCCGCCGAGCCGTCCTCGCTCACCCTCCTCGGTCTGGTGCAGCATCTCGCCGAGGTCGAACGCAACTGGTTCCAGCGGGCGTTCGCCGGTCTCGAGGCGCCGCCGGTCTTCGGGGAGAGGACCGGCTACGCACTCGACGCGGACCGCGGGCTCGACGAGGCGCTGACCGTCTGGCGGCGGGAGATCGCCCGCGGGCGCGAGCTGATCGCCGGGCGGTCGCTCGAGGACGCCGGCCGGATCGTGGACGGCCCGATGACCGGGCTCGAGGTCAGCCTGCGCTGGGTGCTCCTTCACATGATCGAGGAGTACGCCCGCCACAACGGCCACGCCGACATTCTCCGCGAGCGCCTCGACGGAGTGACCGGAACCTGAACGGAAGGTAATTCGGGAATTCATTCCCGGTATTTTCCGGGGGACTTCGCCACGATAGGTTTCCTGAGTTCTTCTGCCCCGCTTACGGTTGTCTAAACGCAGCGATTTCCGGGCGTCCAGGAACTGCGTGACGCATTGCACAAGCTCGACCATATGCACCTTTTGCGCGGTGCGAATCAGGACAAAAAGCCCTTCAGTCTCTCCGGCATCACGGAATCACCACGGCCTCTCCATGCGTTATCGAATTTCGCTCGGTAAGTTCAATCCGCATGACTGCCGCACAAGCAGACCTGCGTATCGACCGCCCGTCGGTGGCTGACGGAGCCGCCCTCTGGCGTCTCGCCAAGGAATCCGGAACGCTCGATCTGAACTCCTCCTACAGCTATCTGCTGTGGTGCCGCGACTTCGCCGCCACCTCGGCGGTGGCGCGCGCGGAGGGCGGCGAGCCGGTCGGGTTCGTCACCGGCTACGTACGGCCGCAGGACCCGCACACCCTGCTGGTCTGGCAGGTGGCCGTCGACTCCGCACACCGGGGTCGCGGACTCGCCGCCGCACTGCTCGACGGGCTGACCGCGCGGCTCGCCGCGGAGCGCCCGCTCACCGCCGTCGAGACCACCATCACGCCGGGCAACACCGCCTCCGAGCGGCTGTTCGCCTCGTACGCCGAACGGCACGGGGCGACCGTCACCCGCGAGGTGCTCTTCGACGCCGGGCTGTTCCCCGACGGCCCGCACGACCCCGAGGTGCTGTACCGGATCGGCCCGCTCTCCTTCTGACCTCCCCGCGCTCCCCCGCGTCCGCGCAGCCCGTTACCGCTCTCCTGCCGACCCCACACCAAGGAGTGTTTTCGCCGTGACCCTCACCCAGCCCGACCTCAGCGTCTTCGAGACCCTCGAGTCCGAGGTGCGCAGCTACTGCCGCGGCTGGCCCGTCGTCTTCGACCGCGCGCAGGGCAGCCGCATGTACGACGAGGACGGCCACCGTTACCTGGACTTCTTCGCCGGCGCCGGATCGCTCAACTACGGCCACAACAACCCCGTGCTGAAACGGGCGCTGATCGACTACCTGATGCGGGACGGCGTCACGCACGGGCTCGACATGTCGACCGTCGCCAAGCGGACGTTCCTGCAGACCTTCCAGGACCTGGTGCTGCGCCCCCGCGACCTGCCCTACAAGGTCATGTTCCCGGGCCCGACCGGCACCAACGCCGTGGAGTCCGCGCTGAAGCTGGCACGCAAGGTGAAGGGCCGCGAGGCCATCGTGTCGTTCACCAACGCCTTCCACGGCATGTCCCTCGGGTCGCTCGCCGTGACCGGCAACGCCTTCAAGCGGGCCGGCGCCGGCGTCCCCCTGGTGCACGGCACGCCCATGCCGTTCGACAACTACTTCGACGGTCAGGTCCCGGACTTCCTCTGGTTCGAGCGGCTGCTCGAGGACCAGGGCTCCGGCCTCAACAAGCCCGCCGCCGTGATCGTCGAGACCGTGCAGGGCGAGGGCGGCATCAACGCCGCGCGTCCGGAGTGGCTGCGCGCGCTCAAGGAGCTGTGCGAGCGCCAGGACATGCTGCTGATCGTCGACGACATCCAGATGGGGTGCGGGCGCACCGGGGCCTTCTTCTCCTTCGAGGAGGCCGGCATCGTCCCGGACATCGTCACGGTGTCCAAGTCCATCAGCGGCTACGGACTGCCCATGTCGCTCTGCCTTTTCCGGCCGGAGCTCGACGTGTGGGAGCCGGGCGAGCACAACGGCACCTTCCGCGGCAACAACCCGGCCTTCGTCACCGCCACCGCCGCGCTCGAGACGTACTGGACCGACGGGTCGGCCATGGAGAAGCAGACCCGGGCGCGCGGCGAGCAGGTCGAGCAGGGGCTGATCTCGATCACCGAGGAGAACCTCGCCGACGTCAAGGAGTACCGGGGCCGCGGTCTGGTGTGGGGCCTGGAGTTCCACGAGAAGGCGCGGGCCGGCCGGGTGGCGCAGCGCGCCTTCGAACTCGGGCTGCTGATCGAGACGTCCGGCCCGGAGAGCGAGGTCGTCAAGCTGCTGCCGGCGCTGACCGTGACCCCGGAGGAGCTGGACGAGGGCCTGAGCATCGTGGCCCGGGCCGTGCGGGAGACCGTCTGACGCTCCCGTGCGGGCCGGCGCGACCCCGGCCCGCACACCGGCCGCTTCCGTGGCCGGCCATCCGTCACCTACCTAGGAGGCATCGCGACACCGTGATCGTCCGTTCGTTCAAGGACATCGAGGGCACCGACCGGCATGTGCGGGCGGCGTCCGGCACCTGGGAGAGCAAGCGCATCGTCCTGGCCCGGGAACGGGTCGGATTCTCGCTGCACGAAACGATTCTGTACGCGGGCACCGAGACGTCGATGCACTACGCGAACCACATCGAGGCCGTCGTCTGCGTCGAGGGCGAGGCCGAGCTGACCGACCACGAGAGCGGGCAGACGCACACCGTCACACCCGGCACCATGTACCTCCTCGACGGCCACGAGCGGCACACGCTGCGCGTCAAGGAGGACTTCCGCTGCCTCTGCGTGTTCAACCCGCCGGTGACCGGACGGGAGGACCACGACGAGAACGGCGTCTACCCCCTGCTGACCGAGCCCGAGGAGGTGCAGGCATCGTGACCACGCTCACCGATCTCTACCCCACCCGTGGCACCGCCGAGGTGTCCGTCCCCCGTCAGGACCCCGTCGTCTGGGGCTCCCCCGACGCCCCCGGCCCGATCCCGGCCGCCGGTCTGCGGTCGTACGAGCGCGACGGCTTCCTCACCGTCGACCAGCTGATCGGCGACGACGAGGTCGCCGTGTACCGGCGTGAGCTGGAGCGGCTCGTCGCCGATCCGGAGATCCGGGCGGACGAGCGGTCGATCGTCGAGCCGCGTTCGCAGGAGATCCGGTCCGTCTTCGAGGTGCACAAGCTCAGCCAGGTGTTCGCCGCGCTGGTCCGTGACGAGCGCGTCGTCGGGCGGGCCAGGCAGATCCTGGGGTCGGACGTGTACGTCCACCAGTCGCGGATCAACGTCAAGCCGGGCTTCGGGGCCGGGGGCTTCTACTGGCACTCCGACTTCGAGACCTGGCACGCCGAGGACGGTCTGCCGAACATGCGGACGGTGTCCGTGTCGATCGCGCTGACCGAGAACTTCGACACCAACGGCGGGCTCATGATCATGCCGGGCTCGCACCGGACGTTCCTCGGCTGCGCCGGAGCCACGCCCAAGGACAACTACAAGCAGTCGCTGCAGATGCAGGACGCGGGCACGCCGTCCGACGAGGCGCTCACCTCGATGGCCGGCGACCACGGCATCAGGCTGTTCACCGGCAGGGCCGGGTCGGCGACCTGGTTCGACTGCAACTGCATGCACGGGTCGGGCGACAACATCACGCCGTTCCCGCGCAGCAACGTCTTCATCGTGTTCAACAGCGTGGAGAACACGGCGGTGGAGCCGTTCGCGGCGCCGATCCGCCGTCCGGAGTTCATCGGGGCCCGGGACTTCACGCCGGTGCGATGAGCCGCCGGTGCGATGAGCCGCTGGGCGATGAGCCGCTGAGCCCCGGCCCGGTCCCCTGACGCCGGGCCGGCCGACACGACCGCCGCCGGAACCCTCCGGCGGCGGTCGGTCGCGTCAGCCCGCCAGCACGTCCAGCACGTCCAGCAGGCGATCGACGTCGGCTGCCGTGTTGTAGAGGTGGAACGCGGCGCGCAGGTTGCCCGCGCGGTCGGAGACCTGGATGCCCGCCGCGGCCAACCCGGGCTGGCGGTGACCGAGGCCGGGCACCGAGACGATCGCGGAGTTGGGCGCGGGGAGGGGTTCGTGTCCGAGCGTGGCGAGTCCGGCGCGGAAGCGGTCGGCGAGGGACAGGTCGTGGGCGCCGATCGCCTCGACGCCGATCTGCTCCACGAGTTCGAGGGAGCGTCGCAGGCCGGCGTAGCCGAACAGGGCGTGCGTCAGGTCGAACCGCCGTGCGGAGCGGGCGAGTTCGGACACCGGGCCGTAACAGCTGTTCCAGGGCTCCTCGCCGGCGACCCATCCCGCGAGGATCGGCGACAGCCCGCCGAAGTCCTCAGGGACGACGAGGAAGGCCGTGCCGTGCGGGCCGAGCAGCCATTTGAAGGACACGGCGGCGGAGAAGTCGTATCCGCCGGCGTCCGCCGGCAGCCATCCGGCGGCCTGCGAGAAGTCGACGTAGGTGCGCGCTCCGTGCGCCCGGGCCGCCTCCCGCAGGGCGGACAGGTCGGCGATCCGGCCGTCGGCGGACTGCGCGGCGCTGACGGCGACCAGCGCTGTGCCGGGACGGACGGACTCGGCGATCCGCTCCAACGGGACGGCCCGGACCTTGAGGTCGCCGCGGACGTGGAACGGGTTCAGCACGGACGTGAAGTCGTCCTCGGCCGTGAGCACTTCGGCGCCGGCCGGGAGCGAGGCGGCGATCACACCGGTGTGCGCGGCGACCGAGGCGCCGAGGGCCACCCGGGTCTCGGGGACGCCGGTCAGCCGGGCGTATGCGGCCCGGCAGGCCTCGACGTCCTCGTACAGCGGGGTCAGCGGCCGGCCCTCCGCCCGCAGCAGCGCCGCCTCCTGCAGGGCGGCGACGGCCCGCGCGGGCAGCAGACCGTTGCTCGCGGTGTTCAGGTACGTGGTCTTCGGGGTGAACTCGGCACGGACGAGGCTCTCGAAGGTCTCCATGCGTCCACTCTGGGCCCCGCGGATCTCCCCGTCCATTGCCGATTTTTACGCGATTCCGCTAAGGAACGCTTATGGATGGGCGCTGACCTGCGGTATCACCGCTGGGGAACCTCACAGCCGTCCGGGCCGCAGGCCTGCGCGCCGCCGTCGTCGATCAGTTTCAGCGGTGAGCGGTTCCCCCACGCCTGGGTCAGGGCCTGGGTGAAGACCTCGGCGGGCTGGGCCCCCGAGACGCCGTAGGCGCGGTC
The DNA here is from genome assembly GCF_052543235.1 of Streptomyces sp. SAS_272. NCBI lineage: Bacteria > Bacillati > Actinomycetota > Actinomycetes > Kitasatosporales > Streptomycetaceae > Streptomyces > Streptomyces sp. SAS_272. Next base: position 11,620 of record NZ_JBMNDR010000039.1, read on the forward strand.
GAGGACGAAGAACGGCACGCCGTTCGCGCCGAGCTCCGCGGCCTCGCGCTCGTCGGCGCGGACCTCGTCGGCGTACGCGGCCTGGTCGGCGAGGACCGTGCGGGCGGCGTCGGCGTCCAGACCGGCCTCGACCGCCAGCTCCACGAGGCGCTCGTCGCCCTCGGTGAAGACGGACCGCTCCTCGGCGAAGTTGGCCCGGTAGAGGATCTGGATCAGCTCGTCCTGGCGGCCCTGCTCCTTGGCGAAGTGCAGCAGACGGTGCATGTCGAAGGTGTTGCCGTGGTCGCGGTCCCGGGTGCGGTAGTCGAGGCCCTCGGCGGCGGCCTGCGCGCCCAGGTTCTCCTCGCTGGCCTGCGCCTGCGCCTGGCTCATCCCGTACTTCTTGCCGAGCATAGCGAGCACGGGCTGGACGTCGCCCTTGGCGCGGCCCGGGTCCAGCTCGAAGGAACGGTGGATCACCTCGACCTGGTCGCGGTGCGGGAAGGCCTCGAGCGCCTTCTCGAAGCGGGCCTTGCCCACGTAGCACCACGGGCAGGCGATGTCGCTCCAGATCTCGACGCGCATGTCTCGGCTCTCTTCAGGTCGTGCGGCTGACACGGAGGTTCCCTCCGCCAGGTGCATGAACGTTCAAGCAGCCCGTTTCATTCCCCCGTCCCGGCCCGCCGCTCCCCGCTCCCCGCCCGCTGGTCCCCACTCCCCCGCCGCCGGTCAGGAGCCGTCGGGCACCCGGAACCTGAGCCACTGGTGGTGATCCCCCTCGGCGGGCGGGCGCTCCGGGTCCGGGACCCAGCCCTGGCGGGCGTAGAAGGCCTGCGCCCGCCTGTTGTCGACGTGCACGTCGAGCACGGCCGTGCGGCGGCCGTCCGCCCGCCACTGCTCGACGCAGGCCGCGTGCAGGGCCGTGCCGATCCCCGCACGCCAGTGGCCGGGATCGACGTGGAGCTGGAACAGCTTGACCGTGTGCGCGGGCGCGCCCTCCGGTGTGCGGAAGGAGGCCAGGCCGACGATCCGCCCCTGCTCGAGGACGCACAGCACATGTCCGTCGGGCCGCTCGACGGCCGTGCGCCAGTTGGCGAGCCAGTCCGTGCCGTCCTGGGGGACCCCGTCGGGGTAGTACGTCGCCCGCGCCCGCGCGTGCAGGGCGGCGACCGCCTCCGTCTCGGCGGGCACGGCCGTGCGGATCACCCGGTCTGCGGTGACACGATCTCCGATCATGATCGGGAGGACGTGACGACCGCCGCCCCGGTTCCCTCCCCCGCTCGCGGAACCGGTCAGCTGCCGTCCCTCAGGTCGTCCGGCCACTCGGGCCTGAACTCGAGGTGGTCGTAGGTCACCACGCAGCCCTCCCCGATCGGCGACTGCGTCATGAAGCCGACCAGGGCCGCGCCGGTCCGTTCCTCGTCGCCCAGGGTGAACAGGCGGACGAAGGTCCAGCGGCGGCCGTCCCGGGAGGCGTGGAAGGCGAAGGCGCGACCGGTCCGGCTCACCCGCAGCCAGACCGAACTCCCCTCCACGGTGAAGGCGTTGGCGTCGTCGGAGTGTCCCCGGGTGACCACCGTGCAGACGGTCGCCACGTCCGGGGAGTACTCCAGGCAGAGCTTGGCCCAGTCCCGCTCGCCGACCTGGACGTACAGCGTCCCCGCGTCGAAGGCCCCGGTGAATCCCACGGTGACCCGTGCGATCAGCTGGAAGTCACCCTCCGGGGCCCCCAGCAGCCGGGGAGCGTCGGCGGCGGCGTCCAAGGCCTCCCCGGTGGGCGTCACGAACCGGTCCTGCCGCGCTCCGGCCCACCCGGTGAGCACCCCGTCCTCGTGGAACCAGTGCCCGTCGGGCCCGTACGTACGGAGGGGAAAGGGCAGTTCGGGGAGCGAGAAGTCCATGGTCTGATTATCGGACGCCCACGCGGGGGCTCATGCGCTATCGCTCCAGACGCCCGTTGAACCGGCGCGGAAGGCCCAGCTCGTTCTCGTCCCGCAGCTCCACGGGCAGCAGCGCGGCGGGGGTGTTCTGGTAGGCGACCGGCCGCAGCCACCGTTCGATCGCCGTGCCGCCCACCGAGGTGGAGGTCGACGTGGTGGCGGGGTAGGGCCCTCCGTGGTGCTGCGCCGCCGCCACGGCGACGCCGGTCGGCCAGCCGTTCACCAGCACGCGCCCGGCCAGCGGCGTCAGCTCGGCGAGGATCTCCCCGCCGCGTCCCTCCCCGGCCGCCTCGCCCTCGGACAGCTGGACGGTCGCCGTGAGGTTGCCCGGCAGCCGCGACAGCACGGCCCTGACCTCGTCGTCGTCCTCGTAGCGGGCCACGACGGTGACCGGCCCGAAGCACTCCTCGAGCAGCAGGTCGTGCTCGCCCCCGGCGGTGAGCCGGGCGGCGGGCACGGTCAGGAACCCCGCGCTGACGGTGTGCTCCCCGCCCGCGCCGGGGGTGACCGGCGACTCCACGTCGGGCAGCCCGGCGCGCTCGGCGACCCCGGCGACGAAGTTGTCCCGCATCCGGTGGTCGAGCAGCACGCCCGCCTCGGTGTCGCTCACAGCGTCGGTCAGGGACTTGAGCAGCCCGTCGCCGGCCGCGCCGGACGGCACCAGGACCAGCCCAGGCTTGACGCAGAACTGGCCGACGCCCAGCGTCATCGACCCGGCGAGACCGGTCCCGATGGCCTCGGCGCGCTCGGCGGCGGCCGCCTCGGTCACCACGACCGGGTTCAGCGACCCCAGCTCCCCGTGGAACGGGATCGGCGTCGGCCGGGCGGCCGCCGCGTCGAACAGGGCCCGTCCGCCCCGGATCGATCCGGTGAAGCCGGCGGCGGCGACCAGCGGGTGCCTGATCAGCTCGAGGCCGGCGTCGAAGCCGTGCACGAGGCCGAGCACGCTCGCCGGGATGCCGTGCTCGGCGGCGGCCGTGCGCACCACCTTGGCGACCAGCTCGGACAGCCCCGGGTGGTCGGGGTGGGACTTGACGACGACCGGGTTGCCGGCCGCCAGCGCGCTGGCCGTGTCGCCGCCGACGACGGAGAAGGCGAAGGGGAAGTTCGACGCCGAGTACACGGCCACCACGCCGAGCGGCACCTTGTAGCGGCGCAGGTCCGGGACGGGCGGGGTCGCGGTGTCGTCGGGGTGGTTGACGACGACGTCGAGGAAGGCGCCCTCGTCGACGATGTCGGCGAACGCGCGCAGCTGGTAGCAGGTGCGGGCGAGCTCGCCGTTCAGCCGGACCGGGCCGAGCGCGGTCTCGGCGTCGGCCACCTCGACGAGGGTGTCCTTGGCGGCCTGGAGGCGGTCGGCGGCGGCGCGCAGGAAGGCCGCGCGGACGCGGCGGTCCGTGAGGGAGCCGCGCGTTTCGTGGGCGGCACGGACGACGGCGTCGACCTCCTGGGCTGTGGCCTCCACCGCAACCTGTTCACGCTGCTTCCCGGTTCGGGGGTCGACACTCCAGACTGGTGCTGCTGCCACCGCGGGTCCCTCCACGTTTGGTACTGGCTCATCCACCAGGGGCGTTCGATAGGCTGAACGCTGTCTCTGATGCTGAATATGCTGTCGGAGCGTATTTCCCGTCGAACGAAGGGGTCAAGGGCGATGTCGGCTGTCGATACGGGGGGCGGAGCGCAGGTCAAGTCCGCGGTAAGGACGGTTGAGCTGCTGGAATACTTCGCCGGCCGCCCCGGGATGCACTCCCTCGCGTCGGTCCAGGAGGCCGTCGGATACCCCAAGTCGAGTCTGTACATGTTGCTGCGCACGCTCGTGGAACTGGGCTGGGTGGAGACGGACGCGACGGGCACGCGGTACGGCATCGGGGTGCGGGCGCTGCTCGTCGGCACCTCGTACATCGACGGCGACGAGGTGGTCGCGTCCGCGCGGCCGACCCTGGACCGGCTCTCGGACGACACCACCGAGACCATCCACCTGGCCCGGCTGGACGGCACGAACGTCGTCTACCTCGCCACCCGCCAGTCGCAGCACTACCTGCGCCCGTTCACCCGCGTCGGCCGCCGGCTGCCCGCGCACTCCACCTCGCTCGGCAAGGCCCTGCTGAGCACGTACACCGACGAGCAGGTCCGCAAGCTGCTGCCGGAGACGCTCCCGGCGCTCACCGAGCACACGATCACGGACCGCGAGAAGCTCATCGAGGAGCTGCACCAGGTCCGCGAGCAGGGCTTCGCGGTGGACCGCGAGGAGAACACCCTGGGCCTGCGCTGCTTCGGCGTGGCGATCCCCTACCGCACGCCGGCCCGGGACGCGATCAGCTGCTCCGTGCCGGTGGCGCGGCTCACGCCGGCGCACGAGCAGCTGGTGAAGGACGCCCTGTTCGACGCACGGGACCGGCTGACCCTGGCCACCCGGCGGCTCTGAACCCAGGGCGTGAAGGCCCTACCCTCTGCGGTATGCCGATCGCTCTGCGCCGGGTCCACGACAGCGATCTGCCGGTGTTCTTCCGGCAGACGAACGACCCCGAGTCCCTCATCATGGCCGCCTTCACCCCGAAGGACCCGACCGACCGGGACGCCTTCGACGACCGCTGGAAGCGGATCCGCGCCTCGTCCGCCGTGGTGCGCACGATCCTGGTGGACGGGGACGTGGTCGGCAGCGCGGCCGTGTACGGGGAGCCCGGCGAGCGCGAGGTGACGTACTGGGTGGACCGTGCGTACTGGGGCCGGGGCATCGCCACGGCGGCGCTGACGGCCCTGCTCGCCGAGGTCCCGGAGCGTCCGCTGTTCGCGCGGGCGGCGGCCGACAACGCCGGTTCCCTCCGGGTCCTCGTCAAGTGCGGCTTCGTGCCCACCGCCCGCGCCACCGGGTACGCCCCCGCGCGGAAGGCGGACGTCGAGGAGGTCGTCCTGCGGCTGGAGAACTGAGCCGGGCGCAGATGAACAGGCGATGAGAAACCGGGACGGAGGGAACGCACCGCCCCGTCCCGTTCGTCTTTCCCATGCCATGAACAAGACGATCAGACGCGCCTCGGTCTTCACGCTGCTGCTGGTGTTCGCCCTGCTGCTGCGGGCGACCTGGGTGCAGTTCTACGAGGGCCGGGCGCTCGCGGACGACACGCACAACCGGCGCAACGCGATCACGACGTACGCGGCGCCGCTCGGGAACATCATCGTGGCCGGGAAGGCGATCACCGGCTCGGCGGTGACCTCGGACAGCGACCTCAGATACAAGCGCACGTACACGAACGGCGAGCTGTACGCGGCGGTGACCGGCTATGCCTCGCAGAGCTACGCCCCGACGCAGCTGGAGGGCGTGTACGCGGACCTGCTCAACGGCACCGACCCCCGGCTGAAGACGGTCCTGGACACGGTCACGAACCAGCGGGCGGACCCGGGCGACGTGCTCACCACGATCGACCCGGCGGTGCAGAAGGCGGCGTACGACGCGCTCGGCGACAAGAAGGGCGCGGCCGTCGCGATCGACCCGTCGACGGGCCGGATCCTCGCGGTCGTCTCGACGCCGTCGTACGACCCGTCGTCGCTGACCGACGCCGACACCGCCGGCGCGGCCTGGAAGAAGCTGAACGCCGACCCCGACAAGCCCCTCGTCAACCGGGCGCTGCGGCAGCCGCTGGCGCCGGGCTCGACGTTCAAGCTGGTGGTGGCGGCCGCCGCGCTGGAGGACGGGCTGTACACGTCCGTGGACGAGAGGACCGACAGCGCGGACCCCTACACCCTGCCGGGCACGCGGACGGACCTGAAGAACGAGAACACCTCCGCGCCCTGCGAGAACGCCTCGATCCGGGTCGCGCTGCAGTACTCCTGCAACAACGTCTTCGCGCACATGGCCGTCCAGCTCGGTCAGGACAAGCTGAAGGCGATGGCCGACAGGTTCGGCTTCGACGACGACAGCCAGGACGTGCCGGTACGGGCCTACGCGAGCGTGTACCCGTCCGGCATGGACGCCTCGTCGACCGCGCTGACCGGCATCGGCCAGTTCGACGTGACGGCGACCCCGCTGCAGATGGCCATGGTGTCGGCGGCCCTCGCCAACGGCGGCAAGCTGGTGTCGCCGCACATGGTCCAGCAGATCACGGACGGCGGCGGCGACGTCCTGGAGGACTACGACGACAAGGCGGCCACCACCCAGGTGGTCAGCTCCTCGACCGCCGAGCAGCTGCGGTCGGCGATGCAGACGGTCGTCGAGAAGGGCACGGGCACCAACGCGCTCATCGACGGCGTCACCGTCGGCGGCAAGACGGGCACGGCCCAGAACGGCGAGAACAACAGCAAGGCCCCGTACGCCTGGTTCACCTCGTACGGCACGTCGGACTCGTCCGGCGGGCAGGTAGCCGTCGCGGTCGTGGTCGAGCAGTCGGACGCGGCGCGTTCCGAGGTCAGCGGCAACGGCCTGGCCGCGCCCGTCGCGAAGGCGATGATGGAGGCCGCGCTGCGGAAGTAGCGCGGCGGTCGCGGGGGCGGACCGGATTACGGCCGCCCCCGTCACCTCACTTGACGCCGAGGATCTGCTCGATCGGGTCGATCGCGAAGTACACCAGGAACAGCGCCGAGGCCCCCCACAGCAGCCAGTGCACCTCCTTCGCCTTGCCGAGCACGGTTTTGACGACGACGTACGCGACGAAACCGGCGCCGATGCCGTTGGTGATCGAGTAGGTGAAGGGCATCACGGCGATGGTGAGGAAGGCCGGGATCGCGATCTCGTACTTGTCCCAGTCGATGCTCTTGACCTGGGTCATCATCAGGAAGCCGACGGCGACGAGGGCCGGGGCGGCCGCTTGGAGCGGGACGATGGTGAGGACCGGAGTGAGGAACAGCGCGAGGGCGAAGAGCGCGCCGGTGACGAGGTTGGAGAACCCGGTGCGCGCGCCCTCGCCCACGCCGGCGGCCGACTCGATGTAGGAGGTCGCGGAGGACGAGGAGGCCGCGCCGCCCGCGACCGCCGCCGCGCCGTCGATGAGCAGCACACGGCCCAGGTTGGGCACCTCGCCCTTCTCGTTCAGCAGTCCGGCCTCGGCGCTGATGCCGACGACCGTGCCCATGGTGTCGAAGAAGTCGGACAGGAGAAGCGTGAAGACCAGCAGGACGACCGTGACGACGCCGGTCTGACCGAACGCGCCGAACAGGCTGAAGTGGCCGATCAGCCCGAAGTCCGGGGCGCCGACGACGTCGTCCGGCCACGAAGGCGTGGTCAGTCCCCAGGACTTGATGTCGGCGAGCGAGTCGATGATGATCGCGAGCAGCGTCATCGTCACGATGCTGATCAGGATCGCGCCCTTGACCTTGCGCGCGAGCAGTCCGACGGTCAGCAGCACGCCGAGGCAGAAGACGAGGACGGGCCAGCCGCCCAGCGTGCCGGTGCCGCCCAGTTGGACGGGGACGGTGGTGTGCGCGGCGTCGGGGATGCGGCTGACGAAGCCGGCGTCGACGAAGCCGATGAAGGCGATGAACAGGCCGATGCCGACGCTGATCGCCTGCTTGAGCGACTGCGGGATGGCGTGCATGACGGCCTCGCGCAGTCCGGTCGCCACCAGTGCGCAGATCAGCAGGCCTTCGAGGACGATGAGGCCCATCGCGTCGTCCCAGCTCATCAGCGGGGCGATCTGGAAGGCGACGACCGCGTTCAGGCCGAGACCCGCGGCGAGCGCGAGGGGAAGGTTGCCGCCGACGCCCATGACGATGGTCATCACCGCGGCCACCAGGGCGGTGGCGGTGGTGAGTTGGACGCTGTCGAGGCGGTGCCCGAACTTGTCCTCGGCGCTGCCCAGGATGATGGGATTCAGGACAAGTATGTAGGCCATGGTGAAGAACGTGGCGGTGCCGCCGCGTATCTCCCGGGCGAACGTGGACCCTCGTTCGGATATCCGGAAGTACCGGTCGACGCTGTTCACCGCCGGTCTCTCACGGGTGGGCCGGTCGGCCTTCTGCTGCGTCTCGGACATGACTGCCACTCCTAGGGGCCGGAACGATCTCGATGCGGATGCTGGCTGGATTGTTCCCTCGTTGAACCCTCTTCAGGTTTTCGCCGTGTTACGGAATCGGGTTCCGGACACGTTCGACCTGCCATGTGGTGTTCGAACCCCCGACCGAACCGGGCGGTCGCGCACTGCTACGCTTCCCGATCTCGTCCCGACCGCCTCCCCGGGACATCCCCATGTCATCCACATGGCACGCACAGCACAGGTCGCACCGAGAAGAGGTCACCCGTGGGCACAGTCGTCGACGACGCCGCCTCCGTGGAGTTCCACGCCTTCTTCGACCGCCACTACGCCGAACTGTCCCGCCTCGCCTGCCTGCTGACCGGCGAGGCGGACGCCGCCGACGACCTGGCGGCGGACGCGCTGCTCGCCCTGTGGAACCGCTGGGACCGGGTGCGCGCCGCCGACCACCCGGTCGCGTACGCGCGCGGGGTGGTCGCCAACCTCGCCCGCACCCGCATCCGCAGCGCAGTCCGCGAGCGCCGCAGGATCGCGCTGTTCTGGTCGCAGCGCGAGGAGAAGACGGAGAATCCCGACGTCGCCGGCGTCGTGGACGTGCAGTCGGCGCTGCGTAGACTGCCGTTCCGCAAACGGGCCTGCGTGGTGCTGCGGCACGCCTTCGATCTGTCGGAGAAGGACACCGCGCTCGCGCTCGGCGTCTCCGTGGGTACGGTGAAGAGCCAGACCTCCAAGGGGATGGCCGAGCTGCAGAAGCTGCTGGGCGGCAAGGGTGCTCCGGTTAGGGTGCCTGCGATGGCACGCGACCGTCAGGCCGCAGGGAGGGACCGATGACGACGCAGCGGGACGTGCACGGCGAACTGCGCACCCGGCTGCACGCGGCGGCCGGGGCGCACGAGCCCGACCGGGCGCGCATCCTGGCCCGGGTCGAGCGCGGCATGGCCGGGCAGGGACAGGCGCAGGTCCGCTCCGCCCACCGGGCGACCCGCCCGCCGCTGTGGAGCTGGGCGCGGATCGTGGGCGCGACGGCCGCGGTCGCGGGCATGCTCACGGTCGGCGGTTACGCGGTGGCGTCCGCCGTGAAGGGCGACGCCCCGGCGCAGCCGGCCGTCTCCGTCTCCTCGCCGCCGGTCGAGTCCCCGGGCGCCACCAGCCGCCCGCCGGTCTCGCCCCGGCCGACTCCGGCCCCGGGCGGCGGCAGGACCCCGGCCGGGCCGGGCGTCTCCCCGCCGAAGAGCCCCGCGGCCAAGCCCTCCGCGCCCGCGGCCTCCCTGCTGCCGGCCACGACCGACGAGGCGGAGGGCCCGCTGTGGTCGGACGGCTCGATCGACGTGCACAGCAACGACTTCTGGGCGCAGAGCGACGTCACGCTGAAGACGTCCGAGGCGCTCACCGCACTCACCGTGCAGCTGAAGGTCGCGCAGACCGGCGGGGTCTCGTCGACGGGCGCCTGGCGCTCGCTGCCCGAGAGCGACTTCGAGTTCACCGCGGCCGAACGGGACGGTTTCCTCGTCTACACCTGGGTGCTCAGGCAGGGCCGTACGGTCCCCAAGGGCGAGTGGGTGTTCGCCGGACAGTACGACCACGACCGCGGCGGCCGTGACGCGAAGGACGACGCCTACGTGGTCGCCGGCCGCTCGGACGGCCGCCAGACCGTCGTGGGCGGCGACTTCGCCTCCCACGACGACAAGAAGGACTGAGCGGGCCGTGCGAGGACGGGAACGGTCCCGCCCTCGCACGGGCCGTCAGCCGACGAAGTACGTCGGGTTCGGCAGCTTGTACCTGCGGTCGGCGTAGCCGCCCTCGAGGTCGGAGTACTGGTCGCCGAAGTTGGCGATGATCTCGTACCCGAGATCGTCCTCGATGTGCTTGCGGGTGCCGGACTTGTACTGGACCGTCGTGCAGGTCCAGGCGCCCGGGGCGGCGCAGGCGCTCAGGTAGGACGGCGGGGCGGCGGCGTTCTTGAGGAACATGTGCGCGGCGTCGAGGTTGACGTCGGCGCCGACCTTCTTCAGGTTCTCGACCGCGGCGGTGCGCTGGGCCTCGCCGAGACCCGAGTTGTAGAAGACCTCGACGCCCTTCTTCTCGGCGTACTGCACCAGTTCGGGGCTGCCGAACACCGCCGGGCGGTCGGCCTTGTTCACGTAGGCCGCCCAACTGGCGGAGTTGTAGGTGTAGTTGTACCGCTTCTCGTAGTCGAGGCTGAGCAGCAGGGTGTCGTCGATGTCGAAGACGACCGCGGGCCGCTCGTGCTTCCTGACCGCCTTGCGGGCGGCCTGGTCGATGTACTTCCGCGCGGCCTTGTCGATGCTCGCGAGGTCCTTGGCGTACGGGCTGGTCGGCGACGCCTGGTACACGCCGTTCGCGTCCGGGGCGGTGCCGTAGTAGGTGTCGATGTCCTTCACCAGGAGCCCGATGTTGTAGGGCTCGTGCGTGGAGTTGGCCGTGGACTGGCCGGCCGTGGCCGCGCCGGCGCCGTAGAGGGCGGCGCCGGCGACGGCGCAGGCCGCGGCGACGGCCGCGATGCGCAGTGGCTTATGCATGACACGCTTTCTACGCGCGTCACGTGGGTGAGCGCGAGACCCGCCGGGCAAAAAACGGGTCAAGCACCCCGGGGGCTCAGTTCATGGTCGCTCCGATGGTCGTCGACCCGGTGGTGAGGAACGTGGTCGCGGGCAGGGCGCCGCCGGCGCCTCGGGCGTTGTAGGCGCTGCTCGCGTCCGTCGACCGGAAGGCGGGCGTCGGGACGCCCGAGTCCCCGTTGTTGCCGGACGAGGAGACCTTCGAGCCCTTGCTGACCGAGCCGCCGCCGTTGCCCACCGCAAGGTTCTTGCCGAGCCTGGCCGAGCCGGTGGCGAAGTAGTAGCCCCACTTGCCGTTGGCGTAGGCGGTGGTGCGGTTGAGGACGAGCGCGCCGGTGTTGGAGTTCTCCGTGAAACCGTTCCCCGCGTTGCCCCAGGCCGCGGAGTTGTTGACGACATGGGCGACCGCCTCGCCGTCGCCGCCCGGTTTGCAGCCGTTGCCGTCGCCCGCGAAGGCGGGGTCGGACCAGCGGTTGACGCCGTTGCCGAAGGACCAGGTATGCTCGACGGTGACGGGCGAGGAGAAGGACCAGAAGTCGATGCCGTCATCCGCGTTGTTGGAGAGGCGGGCCCCGGTGATGAGGTTTCCGCTGCCGGATCCGAACTTCACGGCGATGCCGTCGGCGTTCTCGCCGTGGTTCGCGGCGTCGTAGTTGCCGTAGCTGCCGATGTTCCTGACGGTGTTGTTGATCCGCCGGCGTCACCGGCGCTCGTAGGGCCTCCAGTCCCCCAGATACGTCCGCGGGGTGTGCAGGGCCGCCTCCGCCGCGGTCAGCTGCGGCCGGTTCTCCGGGACCGGTGTCGCCGCTCCCGGACCGCAGTTGGCGTACTCGCGAAAGCGCATGGTCTGCCACGGGTAGGCCTCGCGCATGTTGACGTACGGCGTCACCGCGTCGATGCCGGGGCCGATCCAGGTGTCCCGGACGACCAGCGAGGGCCAGGCGGTCGTCTCGTAGGACGGCACCCAGGGCCGCGCGATCTTGTACGCGGCGTCCTCCGCGTCGGAGGTGATCCTGCTGCGCAGGGCGAGGAAGCCGTAGGGGTCGGCCCGGGCGGTGGCCGGTGCGAAGACCATGCCCTTGGGGGTGAAGGCCACGTCCCGCCGCAGGGTGTGGAAGCGGCAGCCGTCGAAGACGGCCCGGGCCCGCCCGAAGACGAAGTCGACGTCGCCCTCGATGTGGCAGCGGTGGAAGTACTGCCGGTCGAAGGCGTCGAGTGCGGTGGTGTCCGCGAAGAGGGTGTCCTGGTGGGCGAGGAGGCGGACGTTCTCGAAGTGCGTGCGGTCGCCGGTGACGTAGGCGGCCACCGCCTGGGTGCCGGTGATCTCCGGGTGGTCGGCGCGCAGCCAGTCGTTGGCGAAGGTGAGGTCGCGCACGGTGAGTCCGGGTGCGGCGGAGGTGAAGGTGGCGGAGCCCGCGGTGCCGTAGGCGCCCGAACCGTCCGGCCTGGGCGTGCCGGCCGCGTTGTCGTACACCACCACGGTCGCGCGCGGGTCGCGGCTCGCGCCGCGCAGGGTCAGTTCCGCCGTGTCCGCCGGGACGACGACGACCTCCCGGTACGTTCCCGGGTGGACGACGATCGTCCAGCCGGGGCCGTCGACCGCGTCCACGGCCGCCTGGAGGCTGTCGCCGGGGCGGACGTGCAGGACGCGGCGGGAGTGCGCGTGGGCCGCGGGCGCCCCGGCGAGCAGGGCGGCGCCGGTGGCGGCGGCGAGGAGTGTGCGTCGGGGCAGCATCTCAGCACGCCCCCTTCCAGGGCTCCCAGTCGCCGAGGTAGGCCTCGCGGGTCGCGGACCGGGCCTGGTCGCGGGTGAGCTGCGGGCGGTTCTCGGGGACGGTGATCCGTGCTCCCGGCCCGGTGTTGCGGAACTCGGCGAACCGCTGGTTCTGCCAGGGGAAGGCGGCCGACATGTTCGTGTAGGGCGCGGCCGCGTCGATGCCGGCGTCCATCCGGGTGTCGCGGACGGTGAGCATCGGGCGGGCGGTGGTGTCGGAGCTGGGCACCCAGGGGCGGGCCAGTTTGTAGAAGGCGTCGGGGGCCTCGCTGCTGATCCGGCTCCGGACGACCAGCTGGCCGAGCGGGTTGGCGCCCGCGGTGGAGGGCGCGAAGACGAAGCCGTAGGGCGCCGCGGACAGGTCGGTGCGGTTCAGGGTGCGGAAGTGGCACTGCTCGTGGACGGCGGTCGCGCGGCCGAAGACGAAGTCGACGTCTCCCTCCACGTAGCAGTGCGCGTAGTACTGCCGGGCGAAGGCGGTCAGGGACATCGAGTCGGCGTACAGGGTGTCCTGGTGCCCGAGGAAGCGGCAGTGGTGGAAGGCGGAGCGGTCGCCCTGGACCTTGACGGCGACGGCCTGGGTGCCGGTGACGTCGGGGTGGTCGGCGCGCAGCCAGTCGTTGGCGAAGGTGATCCGGTGGGCGGTGAAGCCGGCGGCCTGCAGGGTGGTGGTGGCCGAGCCGGTGGTGCCGTGGGTGCCGCCGCCGGGCTTGGGGGTGCCGGCCGCGTTGTCGTGGACGATCACGACGTCCCGGGGGTCCTCGCAGGCGCCGATCCAGGTGGCCTCGGTGCGGGTGGCGTCGAGGACCACGGTCTCCCGGTAGACGCCGGGGGCGAGGACGAGGGTCCAGCCGCTGCCCGCGGCGGCGGCGACGGCGTCCCGCACGGTCGTGAAGTCGCCGCGGCCGAGCGGGTCGACGTAGAGGGTCTGCGGGGTGCGGCGGTCGGCCGGGGATCCGTGGCGGCCGAACGGGCGGCTGCCGCCCGCGAGGGCCCGGGCGGACGGGGCGGCCAGGGCGAGGGCGCCGGCCGTTCCCGCGCTCGCGGCGAGGAACCGCCTTCTCGAAACGGGGTGCATGCGGGAGCTCCTTGACGGTGCGGCTCGGCGGGGGTGGCCGGGGCGACGAAGGGCGTCGCCGCCCCGGCCGTCGGACGGTGGTGCGAGGTCAGCCGAGGCGTCCCGCGCCCGCGCCGCAGTCGACGATGCGGGGGACGGCCTTCGCCGGGTCGACCCTGGTGCGCAGGGTGGGCGTCCAGCCGGCGCCGGACTCGAGGGTCTCGGCGGGAATCTGGGCGTTGTGCACGGCGATCAGGTCGGTCTGCACACCGTTGACGTAGTTGTCGGCGGCGGTCAGCGGCGAGACGTTCCACCGCTTGAGCACCTTGGCGGCGCTGACCCCCTGCGGCAGGGTGAACGCGTTGTGCTCGGCGACGAGCTTGGACTCCTTGCCGATGCCGAAGCTGTAGGAGTAGTCGCCGTTCGCGACGAAGTGGTTGTTGTAGGAGTCGACCTGCCCGAAGCGGACGCGGGGCGCGCGTTCGACCAGGTTCGCGAACAGGTTGTGGTGGAAGGTGGTGCGCAGGTGCCCCCGGTCGCCGGCGGCGGTGGACTCGCTGTCGCTGTTGCCGATGAGGATCGTCTTGTCGTGGTCGCTGAAGACGTTCCAGGAGGCGGTGACGTAGTCGGCGCCGCGCACGATGTCGAGTTCGCCGTCGTGCTGCTGGTAGAGCATGCCGAAGTAGGTCGGGGCGGCGCTGTCGGGGTGTGTGCCGTCGGTGAACGTGTTGTGGTCGAGCCAGACGTGCGTGGCGCCGTAGACCACGGCGGTGTCGTACTCGGAGTTCCAGTTGCCCTTGTCGCCGTCGGTCGGGTCCCACTGGGGGAAGCAGTCGATGGGCGACTCGAAGGAGAGGTTGCGCAGGATCACGTTGTCGACGGCCTTGATCTGCAGGCTGACGCCCTTGAACCCGGCGCCCCGGCCGATGCCGACGATGGTGGTGTTGGAGGGGACGTTCGCCTTGATGGCCTTGTCCTGGTTGGCGGCGGACACCCGCCGCAGCCCCTCGGGACTGCCGTCGGGTTCGGCGGCGAGGTCGGTGTCCAGCCCCCAGGCCTCGGGCGAGTACTTCGCGAGATAGGCGTCGAAGTCGTAGCCGGGCGCGGCGAAGGCGTCGCAGCCCTCGGCGACGGCGTCGATGACGCCCTTCACCTTGATGATCTTCGGCGTGTCGCCCCCGGCGGCGAGGGCGGCCTTGAACTCGGCCCAGGTGGTGACGGTGTGGACGTGGGCGGCGTCGGCGGCCGAGCCGCCCGTCGTGCCGGTGCCGTACGAGGCCCAGCCGTCGTTCGCGGGCAGCACCTGCCGGCCGAGGTCGCGGGCGGCGGGCCGCGCCTGGGCGGAAGCCGTGCCGGTCACGGACAGCGCCAGCGCCAGCGCGGTGCAGCCCACCAGGGCAGTAATGGCAGGTCCATGACATCTCTGTGTACGCACTGTGCGGTTCTCCTTCTGTCATGTCGCGGGGCGGGCCACGCCCGCGGGGAGGGACTACTACGTCAGCGGGTCGGGCCAGGTGATCCAGGACGCGGGGATCTGCTCGTTCAGCCGGACCACGTCGCACGGGGCCAGCACCCTCGTGCGCAGCAGCTCCCGTACGACGAGCCGCGCCACGGCGATCGCGCCCGGCGGGTTGAAGTGCGTGTTGTCCTGCTCGGTCGCGGTCCAGTTGAAGTACGTCTTCGTCTCCTCGACGCCCAGCTGCTGCCAGAGCGCCAGCGACAGCGCCTGGACGTCGAGAGTTGCGACCCGCTCCTGCGCGGCGAGCGCGCGCATGGCGGCGGGGTACTCCCCGTGCGTCGGCAGGGCCGTGCCCGCGGCGTCGAACCGGCGCCGCTCCACGGGCGTGACGAGGACCGGCCTGGCCCCCTTCGCCCGGGCGCCGGCGAGGTACTGCCGCAGGCAGTCCTGGTACGTCGTCCAGGGCTCGGTGTAGCGGGTGGGGTCGGTCGTCTTCTCGTCGTTGTGCGCGAACTGGACGAGCAGCAGGTCCCCCGGCCGGATCGCCGCGAGGACGGCGTCGAGCCTGCCCTCGTCGATGAAGCTCTTGGAACTGCGGCCGTTCACCGCGTGGTTGGCGACGGGCAGTCCGGTGTGCAGGAAGAAGGGCAGTGCCATGCCCCACCCGGTCTCGGGTGCGGCGTCGGAGTACTTCTGGGCGGCGGTGGAGTCGCCGGCGATGTAGAGCGTGCGGGGCCGGCGGGCGCCGGCGTGAGCGGGAGCGGCGGCCATGGCGCCGAGCGGAACGGCGGCGAGCGCCGCGGCGGTGACCTGTCTGCGGGTGAGGGACACCAACGTGCACCTTTCACGGGTGGGAGACGGGGGAACCGCGCGACCGGCCGGGACGGGCCGGCGGTCCCCCCGCGACGACAGTCGCCCGAGCGGTTACTTGTGGTTCTTCTTCCAGTCGGCCTGGGCGGTGTTCAGCTGGTCGGCAAGCGTGTCCAGGAACTGCTTCGCGGTCATCTTGCCGAGCAGCAGCTTCTGGAAGTTCGGCTCGTTGTCCGCCTTCGAGATGGTGTTCCAGTCGGGCAGGTAGTAGGGCAGCTGCACGATCTTCGTGGTGGTGCCCGTCAGCGCCTCGGCGGCCAGCTTCGTGGGCTCGGACCCCTGGACCCAACTGTCCTGCGCCGCCTCGAGGTTGGCCGGCACCTGTCCCGCCTTCTTGTTCCACTTGCTGTTGGACTCGTGCGAGGCTGCGAACTCGATGAACTTCCAGGCGGCGGTCTTGTTCTTGCTCGTCTTGAACAGGCCCAGCCCGTCCACCGGGTTGGAGACCTGCACCCGGGTGCCGTCGTCCTGCGTCGGGGCGGGGACGCCCTTGAACTTGCCGGCCAGCGCCTTCTGGTGGTCGCCGTAGGAGCCCAGGTTGTGGCTCAGCATGCCGATGGTGCCGGAGTCCCACTGGGCGACCATCTTGGTGAAGTCGTTGTTGACGTCGGCGGCCGGGGTGTCCTTCTTGTACAGGCCGACGTACCTCTCCAGCGCGGCCACGTTCTTCGGGTCGTTGACGGTGGTCTTGTCACCGCTCCAGAACTCGGTGATCCCGCTCTGCCCGTAGGTCGCGTCGAGGGCCGGGGAGATCGAGCCGGAACCGCCGCGAATGGTGTAACCGAAGGCGTTCTTGTCCTTGTCGGTCAGCTTGTCGGCGGCCGCGTAGAACTTCGACCAGGTGGTCGGCGCGTCCAGGCCCGCCTTCTGGAACAGGTCCGTGCGGTACCAGAGGGTGCCGTTGTTGGCGGAGGTCGGCACGGAATACGTCTTGCCGTCGACGCCGGCGGCCTTGACGCTGTCCAGGAACTTCGCGTTGAGCTTGCCGCCGAGCCCGCTCTTCTCCAGACGGCCGTCGAGCGGTTCGAGGGCGCCCTGCGCCGCCACCTCGGCGAGCATCGCGGTGCCCACCCCTCCGACGTCGGGCAGTCCACCGCCCTGGATGGCGGTGTCGTACTTGGACTGGACGCTGTCGGAGGGCACACCGACGTACTTCACCTTGATGTCCGGGTTCGCCTTCTCGAAGTCGGCGATGATCTCCTTCCAGACGTCGGTGCGGGGACCGCCGTTGTTGTCCCAGAAGGTGATCTCCCCTTTACCGGAGCCGTCGCCTCCCTTGTCTCCCGCCGCGCCGCTGCCGTCGTCGCCGCAGGCGGTGGCGGTCAGCGCGAGCACGGTTCCCACGGCGAGGGCCAGGGCGGCGCGCCTGCTTCTGCGGATGCTGCTTGTCATGTGGTCGGCTCTCTTCTTCTGGATCCCTGCGGAGATATGAAGTTGTGGGGGGTCGGTGGGTGGTGCGGTGGGTGCTGCGGCGCCGCGGCGCACAGCCGCACACACCCGGCCCGGCGTCGTCGGCTCGGGGCTGTCGGTCGTCGACGCGTCCTGGTCGCCGGGGAACTCGAGCGTGACCGCGTCACCGATCTGCGGGGCCTCCGCCGCCGCGGCTCCCGGCACGGAGGCGGTTCCCGGCGCAGCGGAGGCGGATTCCCGCGCAACGGAGGCGGTTTCCGGCGCAGCGGCGACGGCCGCCAGGTCCGCGGCCGGTCCTGGCAAGCGCTTGCTAGGGAAGTGCGTCATTGCGGCTCCCAACAGGCTTACGGCGGAAGTGGGTCAGAGCGGTCTGATGCGGAACTCGCTGAACGTGGCCGCACCGGCGTGCCCGGTGCCGACCGGCGCGACGGCGAAGAGGCCGAGCAGGGCCCCCACCCAGCGCCAGGGGGTGGCCGCGAAGACGGGACCCGAGGGACACGGGCCGTCGCCGACGTCGTACGCGAAACGGCAGCGCGCGCCCGCGCCGATCTCGATCCGCAGCCGTGCCCGCCCGTCCGGGGCGAGCCGTGGACGGGACGCGTCCCGTTCTCTCCCTGCGGCCGGCTCGGCGAACCGGTGGACGAGCCGGACCGTGCCGTCGGCGTCCCGCTGGAGCCCGATCCAGCCGAACGCGTCGCCGAGGACCGTGAGTCCCGCGCGTGCTCCCGGTTCCTCGCTGTGCAGCCGCAGCTCCACCTCGACGGCGCAGGGGACACCGGGCAGCCGCTGGGTGAGGACGTTGGGCAGGGTCCGCAGATCATGCGCGTCCGGTGTCCGCACGCAGGTCAGCCGCAGTCCGTCGGCCGAGTGCCGGGGGGCCCAGCCGTCCTGGGGGTTGGCCGTCCACGACCACTGGCGGCCCGGACGGCCGCCGGGGAAGTCGTCGTCGACGGCGGGCGCCGCGGGCGGCTGCGCGGGCAGAGCGGGCCGCCGGTGCGTCAGGACGGGCGCGCCCTCGTCGCCGATCACCGGCCAGCCTCCCGCACCGTCCCAGCGCATCGGCTGGAGGTGGACGACCCGGCCGTACGCACCGCGCTGCTGGAAGTGCACGAACCAGTCCTCGCCGGACGGGGTGCGCACCCAGCCGCCCTGGTGCGGGCCGTTGACCTCGGTGTCCTTCTGCTCCAGGACGATCCGCTCCTCGTACGGGCCGAAGAAGTCCCGCGACCGGAAGGCGCCCTGCCAGCCGGTCTCCACGCCTCCGGCCGGGGCGAGGATCCAGAACCAGCCGTCGTGCCGGTAGAGCTTCGGGCCTTCGAGGGTGAACCACCCGGGGATGCCGTCGCCGTCGACGATCACCTTCCCCTCGTCGAGGAGGGACGTCCCGTCGGGGTGCATACGGTGGCCGGTGAGCCGGTTCTTGACGCCCGCGCGGGACTTCGCCCAGGCGTGCACCAGATACGCCTCGCCGCTCTCCTCGTCCCACAGGGGACACGGGTCGATCAGGCCCTTGCCCGCCTTGACCAGGTGCGGACGGGTCCAAGGCCCGCGGACACCGGGCGCGTTGACCTGGAACACACCCTGGTCGGGGTCGCCCCAGAAGATCCAGAAACGGTCGTCGTGGTGCCGTAACGAGGGCGCCCACACCCCGCAGTCGTGCCGCGGCGCCCTGAAGTCGCCGGCCGGCTCCAGGCGTTCCAGGGCGTGGCCGACCAGCGTCCAGTTCACCAGGTCGCGCGAGTGCAGCAGCGGCAGCCCGGGCGCCCGGCCGAAGGTGGAGGCGGTGAGGTAGAAGTCGTCGCCGACGCGCACGACGTCCGGGTCGGACCAGTCGGCGTTCAGGACCGGGTTCGTGTACGTCCCCTCCCTCTCCCCCGTCACTGGCTGACCGCCTTGCGGACCAGAGCCGCGGCCTCGTCCCGGCCCGGACGGCCGTCGGCGACGACGGTGACGATCCGGCGCACGACCGTCTCCCCCGGCGGGACGGGCAACCGTTCCGCGCAGGCCAGCGAGGAGCCGACGCCCGGGTACTCGGCGGTGCGGACGAACCAGGGGTCGCGGCGGGTGGCGTCGGTGGCGCCCGCGAAGACGAGCGTCCAGCCCGCGCCGGCCAGCGCGATCCAGTCGGCGCGGGAGCCGTGCACGGACGCCTCGCCCTCCGTGGCCGCGGTGAAGACGTCGGGGGCCCGGTCCTCCTTGCGGGCCCGCCAGAAGAAGCCGCCGTAGGCCGCGCCGGGACGTCCGTTCGTCGCCGGGCTGCCGATGGACAGCGGGGCGCCCGAGACGTTGGTGAGGGAGAAGGTGAAGTCCAGCGCCCAGGCGGAGGAGGTCAGTTCGGTCGCCGCGACCGTCCGCCGCTCGCGCAGCAGTTCCGTGCCCGACGCCACCCAGCGCAGCTCCTCCACGAAGCCGTCGGGGTCGCGCAGCTGGAAGGACGCGTGCCGCTGCGCGCCGTGGTCGTCCAGCTCGGTCGGGCCCCGGTCGCGGACGTAGGTGCGGCCGCCCCAGAAGTTGTGCCCCTCGACGTCGGGTACGGCTACACCGACGCCGAGGTGATGGAGGTGGTCGGCGGGGCAGAGCTCGGTGACCGTGGCGCCGGCCAAGGTGGTGACGGGGTGCAGATAGGGGCGCGGGGAGAGCCTGGCGGGCAGCTCGGGCCGCGTGACATAGCGGCCGACCGGGCGGCCGGCGACACGCAGGACGACCGGTGAGTCGGGTGCCTGTGCGGTCATCAGGGGCTCACCTCTTTCGGATGCGCGGTCGTGAACGCCCAGGGGGCGCCCAGTTCGGAGTAGAGGGCGAGGGTGTCGGCGGCGGCCGCGACGAGGCCTTCGACGCCGGGGACGACGCGTCGGTCCTCGGCGGGCAGCAGACGCCAGGCGTCGTCGGGCAGCTGCACCGGGTCGGGCGCGACCCGGATCGCCTCGACGACCCGCATGAACGACTCGGTGACGGCGGGCGGGACCAGCAGTTCCGTCCCGTCGGCGAGATGCTCGACCAGGTTCTCCAGCAGGTCGGTGCTGCCGTACTCGAACTCCTCCGGGCCGTGGCCGGCCCGCTGGAGCAGGACGCGGTCCTGCTTGTACCAGTAGGTGATCCGGCCGCGGCTGCCGTGCACGACGACGTACGGGTCGTCGGGGTCCTCGGCGCACAGCGTGGCCGCGACGACGATCTGCAGGCCGTCGGCCGTGGTGACGCGGACGCAGGAGGTGTCGTCGGACTCGATGGCGTTCGCGTGCGCCAGCTCGGTCTCGATGCCGTCGACGTCCTCGGCGCGGGTCGCTCCGGCCAGCGCGAGGGCGGTGGCGACGGCGTGCGCGAGGGGGTTGGTGAGGGCCCCGTCGATGACGTCGACGCCGTTCAGCCGCCGCCTGCCCGCCCAGGGGGCACGCCGGAAGTAGGACTCGGCACGGGCCCAGGCGCCGGCGCCGCCGACCCCCGTGATCTCGCCGATCACACCGTCGCGGATCAGTGCGCGGATCGCGGGCACGGCGTGCGAGCCCAGCGACTGGAAGCCGACCTGGCAGGCCACGCCGGCCCCGGCGATCCCGTCGGCCATCCGGCGGAACTCCGCGTACGACGGCGCCGGCGGCTTCTCCAGCAGCAGGTGCACACCCTTGCGGGCCGCGGTCAGCGCGAGGTCGGCATGGGTCGGGATCGGGGTGCACACCACGGCGATCCGGGCTCCGGTGGAGTCGAGCAGCGCGCCGAAGTCCGCGGACTGCTCGGGCGCGCCGAGGCCCTCGGGGATCTCGGCCGGGGTCAGCGGGGTCAGTTCGCAGACGCCCGCGAGACGGACGATGCCCTTGTCCTGGAGCCTGCGGATGTTGTCCAGGTGCCAGCGGCCGTGGCCGCGCGCGCCCGCCAGGACGATCGGTACAGCGGTGCTCATGAAGTCCTCCCTGCGCCCGCGCCGCGTGCCACCGTGCGGTCGGCTCCCGCGGCGCCGTCGATCTTTGGGTGCAGGGTAGGCGTCCGTCCGACGTCCGCCGTGGGACGGCGCTCGCCGCCGCCGTCGCAGGCCCCGTGGATCGCGGGCAGGCGAGCGGGCCGGCTCCCCCCGGACGTGACGGCCCGGCGGCTCCTCATCCCTTCACCGCCCCTGCGCTGAACCCGGTGATCAGCCACTTCTGGATGAAGGCGAAGACGATCACCACGGGGACGGCGGCGATGATGCCGCCCGCCGCCAGCGCGCCCAGGTCGACGCTGTCCGCGCTCATCAGGGTGTTGAGGCCGACGGGGATCGTCTGCTTGGTCTGGTCGGAGAGGAACATCAGGGCGAACAGGAAGTGGTTCCAGGCGTGCACGAAGGCGAAGGAGCCGACGGCGATCAGCCCGGGCCGCAGCAGCGGCAGGACGACGATCCGGAAGGCGGTGAGCCGGTTGCAGCCGTCGACCCAGGCCGCCTCCTCCAGGGAGTAGGGCACGTTCCGGATGAAGCCGCTGATCAGAATGATCGACAGGGGCAGCTGGAAGACCGTCTCGGCGATGATGACGCTGCCCAGCGAGTTGATCAACTTCAGCTCGGCGAAGATCTGGAAGAGCGGGACGAGCAGCAGCGCGCCGGGCACGAACTGGGTGCACAGCAGGGCGAGCATGAAACCGCGCTTGATCTTGAAGTCGAAGCGCGCGAGGGCGTATCCGCCGGCCAGTGCCACGCCGGTGGTCAGCAGCAGCGTGGCCACACCGGTGAGCAGGCTGTTCTGGAAGTAGACGGCGAAGTCACGCTCGTTCCAGACCTTCTCGAAGTGGTCGAAGGTCATCGGCCAGGGCACCAGCGAGGTGGAGCCGGCCGGGCGGAGCGCGAAGAGCAGGATCCAGTAGAAGGGGACCAGGGTGAAGACGAGATAGATCCCCAGCGGGAGGTAGATCTGCCAGCGGGGGGCCTCGTCCCACGCACGCTTGCGCCGGGACGGGCGGTGGTCGGGTGCGGCGGGCTCGCGCACCTGGGCGGGCACGACCTCGGGGGCCTCCTTGGTGATCACTTGTCGCCTCCTCCGAACTTGCTGAGCCGCAGATAGACCATCGAGCAGAAGAGCAGGATCACGAACGCGACCGTGGTGAGCGCGGACGCGTAGCCGAAGTTGTGGGCGTCGACGCTGGTGTTGGCGATGTAGAGCGGGAGGGTGGTGGTCTCCCCCGCCGGGCCGCCGCCGGTGAGCGTGTAGAGCAGGTCGACGTTGTTGAACTCCCACACCGCGCGCAGCAGCGTGGACAGGACGATGGCGTCCTTCAGGTGGGGCAGGGTGATGTGCCAGAACTGCTTGATCCTGCCGGCGCCGTCGACCTCGGCGGCCTCGTACAGGTCCTTCGACACGGACTGCAGGTCGGCGAGGATGAGGATCGCGAAGAAGGGGACGCCGCGCCACAGGTCGGCGACGATCGCCGCCGAGAAGACGGTGGAGGTGTCCGACAGCCAGCTGGTGCCGTACTCGCCGATCCCCATGTCCGCGAGGTAACGGGTGATGCCCGTCTGGGAGTTGTAGAGCAGCACCCAGATCGCGGAGGTCAGCACGCCGGAGACGGCCCACGGGGAGAAGACCAGCGCGCGGCCGAGCGAGCGTCCCACGAAGGTCTGGTTGACGATCAGCGCCAGCGCCAGACCGAACAGCAGCTGCAGCCCGACCTCGACGAAGACCCACTGGGCGCTGAAGGTCAGCGTGTCCCAGAACTGCGGGTCGTCGGTGAAGGCGTGGACGAAGTTGTCGAAGCCCGCGAAGCCGTTGCGCCACGGTTTGGTGGGGTTGTAGTTCTGCAGGCTGTAGTAGAAGACGCTGACGACCGGGTAGGCGATGAAGCCCAGCATCAGCAGGGCCGCCGGCGCGATCAGCAGGTACGGCAGCCTGCGGGGCGTGGCGGAGGCACGGCGCCGCCGGGGCGGCGCGGGCCGTTTCGCCACGGCTGCGGCTTGGGCCATCACTGTTCTCCGTTCTCGGTGCGTCGTACGTACGTCGTGCGACGTACCAGGTGCGAGGTGCGAGGAGCGACCTTCGGGAAGCGCTTTCTCCCTGTGCAGGCGTGTGCCTCGTCCTGCTGATGTCGCGTGGTGCGGTGGGGCGGTGATCCCGTGGTGCGTGCGGTCGTCCCGTGGTGCGGTGATCCGTGGTGCGGTGGTTCAGCCTGCGTACGGGTCGGCGACCCGGCCCGGACGGGCGAGGAACTCGAAGTCGCAGCCGGTGTCGGCCTGCGTGATCTGCTCGTTGTAGAGCGCTCCGTAACCGCGCTCGTCACGGGTGGGCGGCGGCGTCCAGTCGGCCCTTCGCCGCGCCAGCTCCGCGTCGTCCACATGGAGATGGAGGGTGCGCGCCTCGACGTCGAGGGTGATCGGGTCCCCGCTGCGGACCAGGGCCAGCGGGCCGCCGACGTACGACTCGGGCGCGACGTGCAGCACGCACGCGCCGTAACTGGTGCCGCTCATCCGGGCGTCGGAGATCCGCACCATGTCCCGCACGCCCTGCTTCAGCAGGTGGTCGGGGATGGGCAGCATGCCGTACTCGGGCATGCCGGGGCCGCCCTTGGGTCCGGAGTTGCGCAGCACGAGCACGCTGTCGGCGGTGATGCCGAGGGAGGGGTCGTTGATCGTCCGCTGCATGGTCCGGTAGTCGTCGAAGACCACGGCCGGACCCGTGTGCTTGAGCAGGTGCTCCTCGGCGGCGATGTGCTTGATGACCGCGCCGTCCGGGCAGAGGTTGCCGCGCAGCACGGCGACTCCGCCCTCGGCTGCCACGGGGTCGTTCCGGAGCCGGATGACGTCGTCGTTGTGCACCTGCGCGCCGGCCAGCTGCTCGCGCAGGGTGTCGTGGGAGACCGTCGGCCGGTCCAGGTGCAGCAGGTCGGTGATGCGGGAGAGGAAGCCGGGCAGGCCGCCGGCGAAGTGGAAGTCCTCCATGAGGTACTTCCGGCCGCCGGGCCTCACGTCGGCGAGCACCGGCACCGTGCGGGCGATGCGGTCGAAGTCGTCGAGGGTGAGCCGGACTCCCGCGCGACCGGCCATCGCGATGAGATGGATGACGGCGTTGGTGGAGCCGCCGAGCCCGAGGACGGTCGTCACCGCGTCCTCGAAGGCCTCCGCGGTGAGGATGTCGCTCAGCCTGCGGTCGCTGTGGACCAGTTCGACGATGCGCAGCCCTGTCATGGCCGCCATCCGGTCGTGCCCGGAGTCGACGGCCGGGATGCTCGACGCGCCCGGCACCGTGACGCCCAGCGCCTCGGCCGCGGCGGTCAGCGTGGACGCCGTGCCCATCGTCATGCAGTGGCCGGGCGAGCGGGCCAGACCGCTCTCCAGCTCGGTCATCTCACAGTCGCCGATGAGACCGGCCCGCTTGTCGTCCCAGTACTTCCACATGTCGGTGCCGGAGCCGAGGACCTCGTTGCGCCAGTGCCCCGGGAGCATGGGTCCCGCGGGCACGAAGGCGGTCGGCAGGTCGACCGAGGCCGCCCCCATGAGCAGGGCGGGCGTGGACTTGTCGCAGCCGCCCATCAGCACCGCCCCGTCCACCGGGTAGGACCTCAGCAGCTCCTCGGTCTCCATCGCGAGCAGGTTGCGGTAGAGCATCGGGGTCGGCTTCTGGAAGGTCTCGGAGAGGGTGGAGACCGGGAACTCGAGGGGGAAGCCGCCCGCCTGCCACACCCCGCGCTTCACGGCCTGTGCGCGGTCGCGCAGGTGCACGTGGCAGGGGTTGATGTCGGACCAGGTGTTGAGGATCGCGATGACCGGCTTGCCGAGGTGCTCCTCGGGGAGGTAGCCGAGCTGGCGGGTGCGGGCGCGGTGGCTGAAGGACCGCAGACCGTCGGTCCCGTACCACTGGTGGCTGCGCAGTTCCTCGGGCGCCTTCATATGGACCACCCGGCGGCGATGGCGGCCACCTCGGCGCGCTCGTCCTCGGGCAGCGTCCTGCTCGGCGGACGGACCTCACGGCGGCACAGGCCCAGGGAGGCGAGGGCCTCCTTGACGACCGTGACGTTGTTGGCGGAGCCGCCCGCGGCCCGCAGTTCCTCGAACCGTCTGATCTGCTCCCACACCTTCATCGCGGCCGGGTAGTCGCCCGATCGGAGCGCCTCGATCATGTTCAGCGAGACGGCCGGGGCGACGTTCACCAGTCCGGAGGTGAAGCCGGTGGCGCCGGCGGAGAAGTAGGAGGGAGCGTACGGCTCGGCGAGTCCGGCGACCCAGACGAACCGTTCCAGGCCCGCGTCCCGGGCGAAGGCGGCGAACCGGGAGGCGTCCGGCACGGCGTACTTGACGCCGACGACGTTCGGGCAGGCGTCGGCGAGTTCGGCGAGGCGTTCGCCGTGCAGCTGCGCGTTGCGGATGTAGGGGACGACGCCCAGCTCCGGCACCGCCTGCGCGATCTCCCGGTGGTAGTCGACCCAGCCGCTCTGCGAGACGTAGGGGTGCACCGGCTGGTGGACCATCACCATCTGCGCGCCCAGTTCACGGGCGTGCCGGGCGGTGGCCACGGCGGTCGGCACGTCATGGCCGACGCCGGCCAGGATCACGGCCCGTCCGTCCGCCTCGTCGGCGGTCAGTTCGAGGACCAGCCGGCGCTCCTCGGGGGCGAGGGCGTAGAACTCGCCGGTGTTGCCGTTCGGGGTGAGGGTGGTGATGCCGCCGTCGAGCAGCCTGCGCACCAGAGCCCGGTGGGCGGCCCGGTCGACGGAGCCGTCCTCGGCGAACGGGGTCACCGGGATGGCCACCACGTCGGCCAGGGCCGCACGCTGGGTCTCGAACGCCACGCTGCTCATTCCCGGCCTTCCTGTTCGGGTGACTGGTCCGTCTCGGCGGTCTCGGGGAACGCCCGTTGCACGAAGGACGCGATGTGGGCGTGCAGGGCGCGGGCCGCGCCGTCCGCGTCGCCGGCCAGGGCGAGCCGGAGGATCTCGCGGTGCTCGCCGGCCTCCCGCTCCCAGGAGGGCGAGGCGGCCCAGGCGACCGCGGAGACCAGGGCGGCCTGGTCGCGGACCTCGTCGAGCATCCGGCCGAGCAGCGGGTTCCCGCACGGCAGGTAGAGGGCGCGGTGGAACTCCCGGTTGGCGAGGGACCGTTCGGCGGTGTCGGTCGCCTCGTCCGCCTTGCTCAGCGCGGAGCGCGCGGCGTCCAGGGAGGCGCCCCGGCGCACGGCCCGCTTGAGCGCCTCGGGTTCGAGGAGCAGGCGGACGTCGTACACCTCGCGCGCCATGTCCGCGTCCACCATGCGCACCGTGACGCCCTTGTACTGGCTCATGACGACCAGTCCGGTGCCGGCCAGGGTCTTGAGGGCCTCGCGCACCGGGGTCTTGGAGACCCCGAACTGCGCGGCGAGCTCGGTTTCGACCAGGGCCTGACCAGGCGTCAGGCGCCCGGTGAGGATGCGGCGTTTGATCTCCTCCAGCACGTACTGCGTGCGGGACGGGATCGGCGTGGGCACAGAGGTCATGCGCGCCTCTCGGATGTCGCGTATCTGATCTCGCGTATCGCGTCTCATATATGACGTACGAAGTACGACGCGTTGAAGGTAGAAGCGCCTCTGTGTTTCGTCAATGCTTCTGACAAAGAAGTGCCGCAAGGGAAGGACTCAGAGGGGGATGGTCTCGCCCTCGCGCGCGGTGCGGGCCGGACCGCCGAAGGCGACGGCCGCCCGGTCGGTCGCCGCCTTGCGGGTCAGCGTGGGACCCACATGGGTGATGTACAGCTCGCGCACCCCCGCCTTGCGGGCCGCGTCCCCGGCGTCCTCCGGGGTGAGATGGACCTGCTCGTCCTGTTCGCCTTCGCGATGGCCGTCGACGTCCGCCTCGCACAGGAACAGGTCCGCGCCAAAGGCGAGTTCGGTGAGCGCCGCGCACGGGCCGGTGTCCCCGGAGTACGCGAGGACGCTCCCCTGGCACTCGACGCGCAGTCCGTACGCCTCGGTGTCGTGAGCCATCGCGCGCGAGGTGAGGCGCAGGTTCCAGTGGCGCACGGTGTGCCCGTCGAACAGGGCCCTGAAGTCGAGGAAGTCGCTGAGGAACCGCACGTCCGACCGGCCGAGGAAGCCCGCGACACGCCGGGCGCAGTCGAGCGGCGCATACACCGGGATCGGGGCCGGCGGGGTCATCCCCCCGTAGGCGAACGCATAGGCGGCGGCGAGGAGATCGGCGCTGTGGTCGGCGTGCAGATGGGAGATCCAGATCGCCGTGAGCCGCTCGGGATCGGTGTGCCGCTGCAACTCGGCGAACGTGCCCGGCCCGGCGTCCACCCACACCTCCGCCCCCGCTCCGCGCAGCAGGTAGCCGGAGCAGGGGCGGCCCGGAGCCGGGTGCGGAGAGGCGGTCCCGAGGACGGTCAGGCTGAGGGGCATGGTCGCGAGCGTACGTTTCGCCCTCGTCCGACGCCGCCCGACTACGTCCGTCTACGGCAACCTCATGCCCGCGTCTACGGCCGGCGCGGCCCTCCCGGATCGCGTCCGCTGAGTCCCAGCGCCCGGTCGAGCAGGGGCGCGTCGTCGGCGACGGGGACGACGGGCCCGAAGATCCCGTTGCCGGTGGCGGGGTCGGCCGCGCCGGCGAGGAAGGCGTGCGCCGCCGCCAGCGCCGCGGGGTCGGGGTCGTACGCCTGGCCGGTGGCCCGGGCCAGGTCCCAGCCGTGGATCACCAGCTCGTCGGCGGCGACGGCGGCCGCGACCGCGCCGGGCAGGTCCACGCCGCCGGCTCGGGTCGTGCCGGTCCACGCGGCGGGGTCGCGCCAGGCCTCGGCGAGGGCGTCGAGCGCCTTGGCGAGCTCCTCGCGCCAACCGGGGCCGACGTCGGGTGCGGCGGCGTCGGGCGGGGTGTCGGTGGTGGGGCCCAGGTCCTTGCGGGCGGCGTCGCGGAAGGCCACGGCGAGGCCGGTCAGGTGCCCCAGCAGGTTCCGGACGGCGCAGCCGGGACAAGGCGTGCCGTCGTCGAGTTGGTCGTCGCGGACGGCCTCCGCGAGGCGCGCCACCACGGCGGCCTGGGGGCCGAGGTCGAAGGGCATGGTCGTGTCGGTCATACGGGGTGGACCCGCGGCGTCGCGAGAACTCATCGGCGCGGCGCGTGTCTTCGCGGCGCGTCGTGGTCGACCGGTCGCCGGAGGTCGCGGGGCGGGGCGCGGATAGGGCACCTGCCCGATGCGTCGCCGGGGGCCTTAGGCCCACGATGACCAGGCATGACGAAGAACTGGTCCGTTGTGCGCGTCCTGCGGGACCGCGGCGCGGCGATCTTTCTGACGGCGTCCGTGGTCTCCGGTTTCGGGACCTCCGCGCTGTGGCTGGCGGCCGGCGTGTGGGTCAAGGACCTCACCGGCTCGAACGGGCTGGCTGCGCTGTCCGTGCTGGCGCTGTGGGCGCCGACCCTGGCCGGCCCGCTGCTGGGCGCGCTCGCCGACCGGGTCCGCCGGCGGCCGCTGCTCCTCGCCGTCAACCTGGGCCCTGCGGCCCTGCTGCCGGTGCTCCTCGTCGTCGGCTCCCCCGGCCGGCTGTGGCTGCTGTTCGCGGTGCTCCTCGGATACGGGGCCGCCGCCGTCGTGGCCGACGCGGCCGAGTCCGCGCTCGTCGCCGCCGTCGTCCCCGTGGGACTGCTCGGCGACTTCAACGGGCTGCGCACCACGACGACGGAGGGCATGAAACTGGTGGCCCCGCTGGCGGGGGCGGGGATCTACGCCGCCTACGGCGGTCCCGCCGTGGCCCTGCTCGACGCGGCCAGTTTCGTGTGCGCGGCCGGGCTCTACGCGTGCGTGCGGGTCCACCAGGCACACCCGCGAACGGGCGGGCGCGGCCCGCGGGGCGGGACGGCCGAGGGTGTCCGCTTCCTGTGGGGCCACCCGTTGCTGCGCCCCCTGGTGGTCGCGGGCGGTACGACGATGCTGTGCGCGGGCCTCAACGGCGCGCTGCTCTACGCCGTGGTCGAGGGTCTCGGCCACCCGCCCGCTTACGCCGGCGCGCTCTACGCCGTGCAGGGGGCCGGGTCGGCCGCGGTGGGCCTGCTGTCGGGGCCCGCGTTGCGGCGTTTCGGGGAACGCCGGTTCGCCGCGTGCGGGATCGCCCTGACGGCCGTCGCGGTCGCGGTGCGGGCGGTGCCGTCGGACCCGGTGGCCCTGGTGTGCGCCGCGGCGATCGGGGCGGGGCTGCCGTGCATGCTGATCGCCGCGCTGACGGCCGTCCAGCGGGAGACCCCCGACGCGCTGCTGGGCCGGGTCGCCGCCACGGCCGGCACCCTGATGTACGCGCCGAACGCGCTCGGCCTCGCGCTGGGCGCCGCCCTGGTGGAACTGCTGCCGTATCAGCCGCTGCTGGTCGCCCTCGGGCTGGTGCGGCTGGTGACCGTCGTGCCGCTGTTCCGCGGCGGCGCTCAGCGGGCGGCCAGCGCCTCGCGCACGGACGCCAGGTCCCCGTCCGACGCCAGTCCCGCGTGATACAGCCGGATCTCCGTCGCGCCGAGCTCCTTCGCCCGCGCCGCGTCGGCCGCGAGCGTGCCCGGACTGCCGCCCATGCCGGAGACGACCCCGAGGTTGGCGGCGAGGACCGTGCCCTCGCGCCGGTGCCCGGCGAACGGCGTCAGCAGCCCGGGCCCGCCGGCGCAGGGCACGACCACGCCGTCCGCCACGGACAGTATGTGCTCCGGGTCGACGCCCGCGTTGGCGCCGACGTGGTGGGTCACGGGGTCGGCGTGCAGCAGTACCTGGAAGCCGTCGGGCGCCGCCGCCCGCACCGCGCTCACCGCCGCCTCCTGGAGGGTGCGGGCCCTGTCGTCGCGCCACGCGCGCGTGGCCGCCGCCGTCTCCTCCCCCAGCAGCTTCTCGACGCCCGCCCAGCCCTGCGCGTCGTCCGCTTCCCCGCGCCACAGCGGCTCCAGCGCGTCCCGTACGGCGGCGGCGAGCGCGTCGGCGTCCAGGCCCTGCTCGCCGTAGCCGGCCCGGCAGGCGGGACAGAAGCAGAGCGCCATCAGGTACTGGCCCGCGTCCCCGAGTCCGACGCCGCCGGTCTTGTCGTGGGCGTGCAGATGCTGGAGGCCGTACCAGCCGAGGGACTCCAGTTCGACGCCGCTCGCGCCGGGGCGGACGGCCGCCTCGGCGGCGAGGTCGACGAGGTACGCGCGCGTGTCGGGCTGGGCGATGCAGGGCGCCCAGGGGTAGCGGTCGCCGTAGGCGTTGACGACCGAGGTGTCCGGATGCTCGGCGCCCAGGCGGGAGTTGTGCGCCAGCACCACCCAGGAGTGGACGTCGAGGCCGGCGCCCGCGAGCGCCCGGGCGGCGTCTGCGAAGGCGTCGCCGGGGGCCCAGTCGCCGGCCGGGTAGGGGCGCAGGGCGCGGCCCGCCCACCGGTCGCCGGCCGGGTACAGCACCGCCGCGTGCTCGGCGGTCACGACGCGGTGCCGCGGGTGGCGCGGGGTGAGGGCGCGGGTGGAGTGGTAGGCGGCGGCGAGGGTCACCTGCTCCACGCCGAGCCCGGCGATCAGGTCCGGCGCCCCGGGGTCGCCGACGACGTCCCAGGGATAGACGAATGCAGACGCCTTCACGCGGTTTCCTCCTCCAGCAGCGCGTAGCCGCGCTCGATCACCTGGGCGAGCTGTTTGACGTGGTCCTCGCCCGGCTCGTGCAGCGGCGGGCGGACCTCCCCGACCTCGAGGCCGCGCAGCCGCACTCCGGCCTTGACCAGGGAGACGGCGTACCCGCGGCCCCGGGCGCGCAGTTCGACGAAGGGCCGGTAGAACCCGTCCAGCAGGCGGTGGACCGTGCGGTCGTCACCGTCGGCAAGCGCCCGGTGGAAGGCCAGGGCGATCTCGGGCGCGAAGCAGAACACGGCCGAAGAGTAGAGGTCGATTCCCAGGGAGCGGTAGGCGAGCTGGGTCTGCTCGGCGGTCGGCAGGCCGTTGAAGTAGAGGAAGTCGCCGGGTGCCTCGGTGCGCACGGCGCTGATGATCCGCTGCATGAGGTCGAGGTCGCCGAGGCCGTCCTTGAGGCCGACGATCCCCTCGGTGCGGGCGAGTTCGACGACGGTCGTCGGGGTGAAGACGGCGTTGTCGCGCTGATAGACGATCACCGGGAGGTCGGTCGCCGCCGCCACCTCGCGGTAGTGGCGCAGCAGGCCCTCCTGGGCCGCCACGACGAGGTAGGGCGGCAGCGCCAGCAGGCCGTCCGCGCCGGCCGCCCGCGCCCGGCGGGCGTAGCGCACGGCGAGCGCGGTCCCGTAGCCGACGCCCGCGACGACCGGCGCCCGGCCGGCCGTCTCGTCGACGGCCGCCCGCACCGCGGCCTCGAACTCCTCCGGCGTCAGCGCGTGGAACTCGCCGGTGCCGCAGCACGCGAAGACGGCGGCGGCGCCGGCCTCGACGCCCCGGCGGACGTGCGCGCGGTAGACGTCGAGGTCGAGCGAGCCGTCGGGGCCGTACGCGGTGACGGGGAAGAACAGCGGTCCGCCGACGACGCGGAGGCGGGCGGCGAGCGGGGCTGGCGTCACGGAACTCCCTGAGGCGACACGTGCGTTCTTCTGATCGATGTCCACATTCATGAACACGCTCAGCCTATGAAGCCCTTTCCTGCCCGGTCAAGCCCGGCGCTGTCGCCGCAAGGGCGGAACGGCCTGGTCCGAGGCACACTTGACGCGGGGCACGGGAGATCCTTAGCGTGTCCACGCATGTGAATACTGTCCACACATGCGGCCGTAGACGCCAAGGAGACCCGAGGATGCCCGCTCCCCGCACCGTCCTGCTCACCGGCGCCGCCGGCGGCCTCGGCACCCTGATGCGGGACCTGCTGCCCGCCTACGGCTACCGTCTGCGCCTGCTCGATCTGCGTCCGGTCGACGGCGAGCCCGACTCGATCGTCGCCGACCTGGCCGACAGGGACGCGGTACGCGAGGCCGTGCGAGGCGTCGACGCGATCATCCACCTCGCGGGCATCTCCCTGGAAGCCCCCTTCGAGAAGATCCTCAAGGCGAACATCGAGGGCACGTACCACCTGTACGAGGCCGCCCGCGAGGAAGGCGTGCAGCGGATCGTCTTCGCCTCCTCCAACCACGCCGTCGGCTTCACACCGCGCCCCCAAGGGGACGACCCCCTGATCCCCGTCGACACCCCGCACCGCCCGGACACCTTCTACGGCCTGTCCAAGTCCTTCGGCGAGGACCTCGCCCAGCTCTACTGGGACAAGCACGGCCTGGAGAGCGTGTCGGTGCGCATCGGCTCCTGCTTCGCCGAACCGACGAGCGTGCGCATGCTGTCGGTGTGGATGAGCCCGGCCGACGGCGCCCGCCTCTTCCACGCGGCCCTGACCGCCGAGAACGTCGGCCACACCATCGTCCACGGATCCTCGGCCAACACCCGGCTGTGGTGGGACCTCGGCACGGCGCGGGCGCTCGGCTACGAGCCGCAGGACGACTCCGAGCCGTACGCCGAGAAGCTGATCGCCGAGCAGGGCGAGCTGGACCCGGAGAACATCGCGCACGCCCACCTCGGCGGCCATTTCGTCAGCGACCCGCCGATCTGGCCGTACTGACGGAAGAGGCCGCGAGGCCGCGAGGCCGCCAGGCCGCCAGGCCGCCAGGCCGCGAGCGGACGTTCCAGCGGCGTCGTGGGGCGGCTGCGGGAGGAGTGCTCAGGTAAGGGAACGGCAAAGTGGGCTCGGTCGTTCACCGGGTATGACAGCTATGACCCCCGGCTCGAACATCCCTCTCCCCACCGCGCGCGTGACGGTGGACGTCGCCGCCCCGGTGCGGCTCGACGTTTCGGGCCTGCTGCTCACCGCCGACGGCAAGGTGCGCTCCGACGACGACTTCATCTTCTACAACCAGCCCGCCGGCCCGGGGGTGACCTACCGCTCGGGCGGCGGCGCCTCCCCCGACGCCATCGTGGTCGACACCGCCGCCGTCCCGCCGGGCATCGAGAAGATCGTGGTCACCGCCAGCCCGGACGCCGCGGGGCAGACGTTCCAGGGCGTCGAGCCGACCGCCACGATCCGCAACGCGGACGACGGCGGCGTCCTGGCCACCTTCACTCCCCCGCGGCTCGGCACCGAGACGGCGCTGGTGGTCGTCGAGATCTACCTGCGCAACGGCGCCTGGAAGGCCCGCGCGGTCGGTCAGGGATACGCCGACGGCCTCGCCGGGATCGCGACCGACTTCGGTGTGACGGTGGAGGAGCCGGCGGCCCCGGCCGCCGCGCAGGCGCCGCCGGCTCCCGCCATGACGCCCGCCGCCCCCGCGGCTCCCGCGGCTCCCGCGGCCCCGCCGATGCCGCAGGCGCCGCCCCCGCCCGCGCCCGGCGCCGGGAAGATCAACCTGGACAAGGGGCGCGTCAGCCTCCAGAAGAACCAGACGGTGTCCCTCGTCAAGGGCGGCCGCCCGCTGCTCTCGCAGGTCAAGATGGGCCTCGGCTGGGAGCCCGCGTTCCGCGGCAAGGACATCGACCTGGACGCCTCGGTCATCGCCTACGGCCCGCAGCGCAACCACATCGACAGCTGCTACTTCGGCAAGCTCTCCATCGTCAACGGCGCGATCAAGCACTCCGGCGACAACCTCACCGGTGAGGGCGGCGGCGACGACGAGGTGATCGTCGTCGACCTCGGCCGGCTGCCCCAGGAGGTCAGCGGGCTGGTGTTCACGGTGAACTCGTTCTCCGGGCAGAAGTTCACCGAGGTCGCCAAGGCCTACTGCCGTCTGCTGGACGCCTCCAGCGGCGAGGAGCTCGCCCGGTTCGACCTCACCGGCGCCGAAGCGCAGACCGGCGTGCTGATGGCCAAGCTGATCCGGCAGTACTCCGGCGAGTGGGAGATGACGGCGATCGGCACCTTCGTGAAGGCGCGGACCGTGCGCAACATGGTCAAGCCGGGCGCCGAGTCCCTCTGATCCGGGGGTCGTCGCGCAGTCGTCCGGCCCGGGGCGCCCGCCACCACGGGGGCGCCCGCCGTCACCGCGCGGGGCGCAGCCCCTCCGTCAGCAGCGACACGTACCGGCGGACGGCGCTCCCGTCCCCGTTCGCCAGCTCCGAGGCCGTGGCCACGCCGTGGGCGAGCCGCAGCACGTCGACCGGGTCGACGTCCGCCCGCAGGGCGCCCTCCCGCTGGGCCGCCTCCACCAGCCGGGCCGCCGCCTCCTTCACCGGCGCGCCGCACGCGGTGACCGCCGCCGCTCCGCCGTCCGCCACGGCGGACCCCAGCAGCGACTTCATCCCGCGCACCTCGAGCGTCCCGGCGCACAGCTCGATGAGCCACTCCACCAGCGCCTCGCCCGCGGGGAGCCGGGCGGCCAGCTCGTCGGCGCGGGCCGCGAGCGCTTCGAGGCGGTCGAGGTAGGCGGCCTCCAGAAGCGCCTGCCGGGTGGGGAAATGCCGGTACAGCGTGCCGGACCCGACGCCCGCCCGCCTGGCGATGTCGTCGAGGGAGGCCCTCTCCCCGTGCTCGGCGAAGGCCTGCGCGGCCACCTTCAGCAGGCGCTCGTAGTTGCGGCGGGCGTCCGCACGCATGGGCCTGACCTGCGGCATCCACATACTCCTCGCGCACCGGGGACTCCCTTCGCACCCTAACGGGCCGCGTCGGCGCGGGAC
Source organism: Streptomyces sp. SAS_272 (assembly GCF_052543235.1). NCBI lineage: Bacteria > Bacillati > Actinomycetota > Actinomycetes > Kitasatosporales > Streptomycetaceae > Streptomyces > Streptomyces sp. SAS_272. Next base: position 46,162 of record NZ_JBMNDR010000039.1, read on the forward strand.
ACCGGCCGTGAGCGGTCAGAACAGGGCGCTGTAGGCGTTCAGCGCGGGCTGCCCGCCGAGGTGCGCGTACAGCACGGTCGCGTCGGGGCCGATCTCGCCGCGGGCGACCAGGTCGACGAGCCCGGCCATCGACTTCCCCTCGTACACGGGGTCGGTGACCATGCCCTCGGTCCGTGCGGCGAGCCGCATCGCGGCCAGCGTCGTCCCGTCCGGGACGCCGTACACGCCGGCGTGGTAGCGCTCGTCGAGTTCGACGTCCTCGACGGTCAGCTCACGCCGGACTCCGATGAGCCCGCCGGTGCGGTGCGCGATGCGGGCTATCTGCTCCCGGGTCCTGGCGGGCTCGGCCGAAGCGTCGATCCCGAGGACGCGCCGGGGCCGGCCGCCGGCCTCCTCCAGCGCGGCGAACCCGGCGACCATGCCCGCCTGGGTGGACCCGGTCACCGAGCACACGATCACGGTGTCGAAGAAGACGCCCAGCTCACGCTCCTGTTCGGCGACCTCGTGGGCCCAGTTCGCGAAGCCCAGCCCGCCGAGCGGATGGTCCGAGGCGCCGGCCGGGATCGCGTACGGCCTGCCGCCCGACTCCTCGACCTCCCGGAGCGCCTGCTCCCAGCTCTCCTTGAAGCCGATCCCGAACCCGGCCCGCACCAGCCGGACGTCGGCGCCGGCGAGCCGGCTGATCAGGATGTTGCCGACCTTGTCGTAGACGGAGTCCGGCCACTCGACCCAGCTCTCCTGCACCAGCACGCACCTCATCCCGGCCCGGGCGGCACAGGCCGCGACCTGGCGGGTGTGGTTGGACTGCACTCCGCCGATCGAGACGAGCGTGTCGCAGCCCTGCGCGAGGGCGTCGGCGACCAGGTACTCCAGCTTGCGGGTCTTGTTCCCGCCGTACGCGATCCCGGAGTTGCAGTCCTCACGCTTGGCCCACAGGGCGGCTCCGCCGAGGTGGGCGGTGAGGCGTTCCATCGGATGGACGGGCGAGGGGCCGAAGAGAAGGGGGTAACGCTCGTACGAGGAGAGGGACACGGTGCCTCCGGGGGCAGGGGTGGGTCGGTGCCATCGGTTCGCGCGAACGGCCGCGTGGTCAGTCGGAGCCGTCCTCGCCGGCGTCGATGTCGGCGCAGGGGGCGGTGTCGTCGCCGGAGTCGGTGTCGGTGTCGGCGGAGTCGGCGCCCTCGGTGTCGACGAGGTCCGCGAGGGTGCGCCAGATCTCCGCCGTGACCCGGACCGCCTCGTCCACGTCGCCGACGGCGCACGCCCGGATCAGCCGACCGTGCAGTCCGGCCGAGCGGCAGGCGCCGCCCTCGCCGAAGCGGCGTCGCTCCAACCGCCGGATGAGAGGTGTGTAGCGGGCGACGGTGGCGGCGGCCGCCCGGTTGCCGGCGGCACGCACGAGGACGTCGTGCAGCTCGTCGTCGGCGCGCAGGGCCGCCTCCACGTCTCCGGCGCGCACGGCCGCGGCGAACCGTTCGTTGGCGGCGCGCATCCCCTCGACGTCCGCCGCGAACAGCCGGGGCACCGCGATCCGGGTGACCAGCTCGTGCATGGCGCCGACCACGGCAGCCGCGTCCCGTACGTCGGAGGCGACGACGGGGGTGACGCGGGTGTAGCTCTGCGGCTTGCTCTCCAGCAGACCCTCGTCGACCAGCCGCGCGAAGGCCTCGCGCACCGGCGCCCGGGACAGTCCCAGCCGCTCCGCGAGATCGGCGTCGCGCACCACCGCGCCGGGCGCGATGGCCCCGGCGACGATGGCGTCACGGATCGCCGCGTAGGCGCGGTCCCTGAGCAGAGTGCGTGGCACAGCCTCCATGAACTGAAATGTTAGATATCAGTCCTCCGCACGGCAAGGCCGAGGGAAAGACACGCGGCCCGCGCCTTCGGTGAAGGCGCGGGCCGCACGACCGCGGGACTCAGGCCGCCCACGGCCACTTCGTGTCGTCGGCTGCCTCCAGCAGAGGCACCATCCGGAAGGCCGCGTCCGACAGCCCGCCGAAGGTGTGCCGCTTCGCCGTGCCCGACGGGCCGTGGCCCGCGCGGTATCCGGCCAGGTTCCAGGTGTAGACCGGCACGTGCGCCGGGACCTGGTCGGTCGGGCCGCCGTGGCGGCTGAAGGCGTACTGCTCGTCGGTGACGAGCAGCACCCGGTCGTGCCGGCGGTAGTGCCGGCGCACGGCCTCGGTGGTGTCCGTACCGCCGAGGTCCCCGAAGCGCTCCAGAATCTTCAACACAGACTCCCCCTTACGGAACGTGATCTCCTTGCTGGTGCTGCCGAACTCGACGAGGTCCGCGTCGGCCGCCCGCAGAGCGAGGGCCGTGCCGAAGACCGCCGCCGCGTCGGCCCGGTTGAGCTCCGAACGCTCCGACAGCCGCGAGTAGAACATCGAGCCCGAGCGGTCGACGAGCACCAGCGTCCGGCCGGGCAGCGCGGGCACGTTGGCCAGCGAGTGGCCGAGCGCCCGCTCCAGCGGGTACGCCCAGCGCAGCGACGGCGCGTGCCGGTACGCGGCGAGGTACCGGAACGGGAACTGCCGCGAGCGCGCGACCTCCGCCGGGTCGCTGATCCTCGCCGCCACCTGGGCGGCGACCTCGTCGCAGATTCCCGCCTCGTCGAAGTTGCGCAGGTTGCGGACCAGCGCCATCGCCCCCATGGACGGAATGACCGCCTCCCAGGCAGCCTTGTCCATCGGCCCCTGCAACCAGCCCGCCAGCGCCTCCCAGGTCATCCCCGCCTCTGCCAGACGCTCCGCGCCGCGTGCCCCCGTGACGACGCTGCGCCGCTCGGCCGGACGCAGTTCCATCAGGTCGCGGTGCGCCGCCAGGAGCGGCAGCGACTTGGGCGCCACGGCCGTCTCCGGGTGGTGCCGGCGGTCGAGGGCGTACTGGAACAGCTCGCCCTGCCACGGCTTGGCCGGATCCGGTGCGGCGTGCACCAGGTTCAGGATGTCGCCGAAGCGGTAGCCCTTGGACGCGGTGTCGTACTTCAGCAGCGACTTGGCGTGGTAGAGCCGCCGCACGGCGTCGGCGACACCACGCTTGACGGGCTTGGGGATGTTGCGGCCGTACGTCGTCGTCCAGTACGCGAGCAGCTCGCCGGGCTCGTCCGGCCGCTGCAGGACACGGTCCACGACCTGCCGGTTCGAAGGGCCGCCGGTGGCGCCCGCCGCCAGCCGCGCATGGACGTACTCGGCGGCTCCGACGAGCGCCGCGGTGCGGACGTTGCCCTCGCCGCGCAGCCAGCCGAGCAGGCCGGCCGTCCAGTCCGGGTCGCTGACGGCGAGTTCGCGCACCAGCTTCGCGAAGCGGTCGTCGCGGGCCTCGCCGGCCTCGTAGAAGGTCTGCTGGGAGACGAAGTTGGCCACCGCCAGCAGGAAGAGCTCGGAGCGGGCGTCCCGCTCGTGGCCGCGGCCGCCCTGGTGGGTGGCCGTCGTGCGGCCCGTGGTGGTCACGGGCGACGTGGGCTGCGCCTTGCGGGCACGGACATTGAAACGCGCCATGGTGAATTCCCCCGAATTCGAATTTCATCGAGTCCGCCGGTCGGCGACTCGTATTTCGGGGAGGCGCGGCAAAGGGAAGGTGCCCGAGATCAGGGGTCGGCGACGGACTTATCCAGATGCTCTACCGACTGAGCTACACCGGCCCGAAGCCGATGACGGGACTCGAACCCGCGACCGTCTGACCCTATGAAGTAACCGTTGCCTGCGCACCGGGCACCCACCTCATGCTGCGCCTCCCGAGATCAGTTCGGCGGCGGCATCGGTTTCTGTTGGAGAGAAGTAGCCGCAGCCCGCGCACCGGAAGGTGCTGTGAAGTTGTGGTGTCCAGAGATCGAGGCCGGCGGAACCGACAAGGTGCTCTGCCCCTGAGCTACACCGGCATGTCGTGCCGGCGGCGGGATTCGAACCCGCGGCCTCCCCATTAAGAGTGGAAGTAGGTCCTGCCTTCGCACCTGGACATGCATCACTTTAGGAGGAGGGCCGCGGGGCGGGCGAGCGAATTAAATGCCGTTCACCGCCTACCGCTTGTGGCGCTTCCACGGACCGGTGATCGCCAGCATGATTCCGGGCGTCTGGATGTTGGCGTACAGGGTGTGGCCGTCGGGCGAGAAGGTGACGCCGGTGAACTCGCTGTACTCCGGCGCGTCCTCGGTGCCGATGTTCAGCTCGTTGCGGGCGATGGGGTAGGTGCGGCCGCTGTCGGTGGCCCCGAAGAGGTGCTGGACGCCCTCGCCGTCCTCGGCGATGACGAGGCCGCCGTAAGGGGAGACGGTGATGTTGTCGGGACCGTCGAAGGCGCCGTCGACGGACGGGTCGGGGTTCACCCCGAGGAGCACCTTCAGGGTCAGCGTGCGGCGCTTGGGGTCGTAGAACCACACGGCGCCGTCGTGCTGTACGGGGCTCTCGTCACGGGCGTAGGAGGAGACGATGTACGTGCCGCCGTCGGCCCACCACATGCCCTCGAGCTTGCGGGCGCGGGTGACCTGGCCGGCGGTGAACTGCTTGCGGACCGACACCGTGCGGGCGTCGCGGTCGGGGACGTCGACCCAGTCGACGCCGTACACCGTGCCGGTCTTCGTGGCGCGCGAGAGGTCGTCGACGAACTTGCCGTTCGAGTCGAAGCACTTGAAGGCCTGCAGGACGCCCGCGTCGTCGGCGAGGGTGCGCAGCCTGCCGCGGCCGTGGTGGAAGCCGGCCGGCGGGGTCCAGCGGAAGAGCAGGCCGTTGGGTCCCGAGGCGTCCTCGGTGAGGTACGCGTGGCCGCGCCGGGGGTCGATGACGACGGCCTCGTGGGCGTAGCGACCGAACGCCTTGATCGGCTTGGGGGCGCGGTTGGCGCGGCGGTCGGCGGGGTCGACCTCGAAGACGTAGCCGTGGTCCTTGGTCATGCCGTTCTGGCCGGCCTTGTCCTCGGTCTCCTCGCCGGTGAGCCAGGTGCCCCAGGGCGTGGTGCCGCCCGCGCAGTTGGTGGAGGTGCCGGCGATGCCGACCCACTCGGCGACGTGCCCGCCGGGACGCACCTCGACGACCGTGCAGCCGCCCGCGGCCGCCGGGTCGTAGACCAGGCCCTCGGTGAGCGGGACCGGGTGCTGCCAGCCCGCGCGCGGTCCCTTCAGCTCGTGGTTGTTGACGAGCAGGGTCGCGCCGCGCGGGCCGCAGAAGGCGGCGGTGCCGTCGTGGTTGGACGGGGTGATCTCGCCGGACTCCAGCTTGGTCCTGCCGCTGTACGTGATGACGCGGTACTTGAACCCGGCGGGCAGCGCGAGGAGGCCGTCCGGGTCGGGGAGCAGCGGTCCGTAGCCGACCCCGTGGCGCCCGTCGGCCGCCGTCCCTCGCGACGCGTCCGCGGCGTCCGCGGTGTGGTCGGCGTCCGTGGCGGCGAGGGCGTTGGGCGCGCTGGCGAGGGCGCCTACGCTGCCCGCCAGCG
>NZ_JBMNDR010000039.1:51598-78226 GCF_052543235.1 Streptomyces sp. SAS_272
CGCGACCCCGGCGCCGGTGAGCGCGGACTGCCTGGCGAAGTCCCTGCGGGTGAGCGACATGGTGTGTCTCCTGAGACGGTGAAGTGCCGGGGAGGGGGGTGGACCTCGGTTCGGCGTCACCGTCCCGTCCATGCCTGAACGGGAGTTGAACGGCAGGCGGCTTCGGGGGACCCCCTTTCATGAATCCGTACGCATCAGGCCACGGAAGCTCAAAGAGGTCCCCTGCGGAGGGTCAGCCGCCCTGTTGGGAGCGCGCCTTGAAGGCGGCCTTGCGGGCCTCCTTCGCGATGCGCTTGTCGGGGTGCAGGCGCCCCATCGCCTCGAGGACGTCGGGGGTGGCCGGGTGGTCGACGCGCCAGGCGGCCGCGAAGAACCCGCTGTGCTGTTGCGCCAGTCCTTCGACGAGGGCCTGCAGCTCCTCGGAGTTGCCCTCGGCGGCGAGCTGCGCGGCCAGGGTGTCGATGGTGAGCCAGAAGACCAGGTCCTCGGAGGGCGCGGGCACGTCCGTCGCGCCGAGCTCGCTGAGCCAGACGCGGGCCAGCCCGCCGAGTTCGGCGTCGTCGAGGACCTCGCGGACGGCGGGCTCGGCCTGGCCGCCGAGCAGGGAGAGGGCCTGCTGGCAGCGCAGCCGGCGCAGTGGGGCGCCGGGGTCCGAGCCGCGCGCGGCGGCCAGCAGCTCCCGCGCGGCGGCGAGCGGTTCGCGGCGGGCCAGCCAGTGCTCGGTCTCGGCGAGGGCGGCGCGCGAGCCGTAACCGGCGCTGCCGTCGAGGAGGGCGTCGGCGCCCTTGTCGGCGAGATCGCCGACGGCCGGGGCGTCGAAGCCGGCCTCCAGCAGCCGGGCCCGCATGCCGTAGAGGCCGAGCGGGGTGAGGCGGACCATGCCGTAGCGGGAGACGTCGGTCTCGTCGACCGGGGCGGCGGGCTCCTCGTCGGGGTCCGTCATCAGGGCCTCGTCGACGGGCCGGTAGGCGACGAGGCCGATGGGCTCCAGGAGCCGGAACTGGTCGTCGAGCCGCATCATCGCGTCGGAGACCTGCTCCAGGACGTCGTTGGTGGGCTCGTCCATGTCCCCGGGCACGAGCATGGAGGCGGCGAGCGCGGGGAGCGGGACCGGCCCGTCCCCGGGGCCGTCCTCGCTGGCGGTGAGGAGGTAGAGGTTGCCGAGCACGCCGTCGAGGAACTCGGCCTCGGCCTCGGGGTTCCAGTCGAGCCGCGAGAAGTCGACCTCACCGCCCTCGTCCATCGCCTCCATGAGCTCGTCCAGGTCGGGGACGGCCGCGTCGGCGAGCACGGTCTCGAGGGCGCCGAGCCAGACGGCGAGGACGTCGTGCGGGGAGCCGGCGGTGAGCAGGGCCAGTTCCTCACCGGCCGCGACGGCGCCGGCCTCCTCGTCGACGATCTCCACGAGTCCGGCGTCCACGGCGACCCGCCACGCCTCGCTCGCGTAGGCGGCGGCGTCCTCCCCGGTCAGGCCCAGGGACTCGGCGGCGGACGCCAGTTGCTCCTCGACGAGCCCTCCGCCGGCGTCGACCCGGGTGTCGGGTCCGGCCCAGCGGGCGAGCACGACGGCCCGGGAGAGCAACGGCGTGGACAGCGCGTCGCGCGCCAGCTCCGCTTCGGGGTGCAGGCGCACCGGCGGCAGGGGGGAGCTGTCTGACATCGGCTGGTTCTCCTAGGCGCTTCGTGCCACCGGCCCGCTGTGGGCACTGGGCCACTCAGCCTAGACGGATATGGACGCATGCCGCCCGGTTCATCTCCCGGTCAGGTGCCGTACATGGCCGAAACCTTGACAAGTGGCCTGACCAGGCAGGAGATTGACGCGCGTAGAAATCGAATGGACATGTGTTCACTGTATTTTTCTACGCGCGTCGCGGACCGCCCCACCGGTCGCGGCCCCAGCGTCCCTGCTCCACCCTCGTCCCGGCGCTCACGTACGTCCCCGGAGGGATTCCGTTGCCGAGCAAGAAGTCCGCGCGTCTCGCCGCGCTCACCGTCGCCGCAGTATGTTCCGCGGCCTCCACCGTCGCCCTGTCCGCACCCGCGCACGCGGAGACGGTGGCCGTTCACGACATCCAGGGCACCACCCGGATCTCGCCGTACGCCGGCAAGGCGGTCACGGGTGTGGCCGGAATCGTCACCGGCGTGCGCACCTACGGTTCGTCCAAGGGGTTCTGGATCCAGGATCCGAACCCGGACGCCGACCCGGCCACCAGTGAGGGCGTGTTCGTCTTCACCAGCTCCGCCCCCAAGGTCGCCGTCGGCGACTCCGTCACGGTCACCGGCACGGTGTCGGAGTTCGTGCCCGGCGGCACGTCCACCGGCAACCAGTCGATCACGGAGATCACCAAGCCGACGGTGACGGTCCTGTCCAGCGGCAACGCGGTCCCGGCGGCGACCGTCGTGAACGCGCGGTCGGTCCCGGCCGCCTACACCCCGGCCGGCGACGCCGCGGCGGCCAACTCGATCAACGGCCTGACGCTGCGGCCCGGCACGTACGCCCTGGACTACTACGAGTCCCTCGAGGGCATGAACGTCCAGGTCGCCGACGCCCGCGTGGTCACCGCGACCGACCCGTACACCGAGCTGTGGGTCACGGTGAAGCCGCGGGAGAACACCAGCCGCAGCGGCGGCACGCTGTACGGCTCCTACACCTCGCAGAACACCGGTCGGCTGCAGATCCAGTCGCTCGGCGCGACGGCCGACTTCCCCGTCGCGAACGTCGGCGACACCCTCACCGGCGTCACCACGGGCCCGCTGGACTACAACCAGTTCGGCGGCTACACCCTCGTCGCCAACCAGCTCGGCGCGCTCAAGAGCGGCGGTCTGCAGCGGGAGACGACGCAGAAGCAGAAGAGGGGCGAGCTGGCGGTCGCCACGTACAACGTGGAGAACCTCGACCCGTCGGACGCCACGTTCGAGGAGCACGCCGCCGCGATCGTGAACAACCTGAAGTCGCCGGACATCGTGTCCCTGGAGGAGATCCAGGACGACAACGGCGCGACGAACGACGGCACGGTCGCCGCCGACGTCACGGTCGGCAAGCTGATCGACGCGATCGTGGCCGCCGGCGGCCCGAAGTACGACTGGCGCTCGATCGACCCCGTGAACAACGCGGACGGCGGCGAGCCGGGCGGCAACATCCGCCAGGTGTTCCTGTTCAACCCGCAGCGGGTGTCCTTCACCGACCGCGCGGGCGGCGACTCCACCACGGCCGTCGCCGTCTCCAAGGTGCACGGCAAGGCTCAGCTCAGCGCCTCGCCCGGCCGGATCGCCCCCGCCGACGCGGCCTGGGCGAACAGCCGCAAGCCGCTGGCCGGCGAGTTCGTCTTCCGCGGCCGCACGGTCTTCGTGATCGCCAACCACTTCAACTCCAAGGGCGGCGACCAGGGGCTGACCTCGCAGTACCAGCCGGTGGCACGCAGCTCGGAGGTCCAGCGCCACCAGCAGGCGACGCTGGTCAACGCGTTCGTCAAGGACATCCTCGCCGTGCAGAAGAACGCGGACGTCGTCGCGCTCGGCGACATCAACGACTTCGAGTTCTCCGGCACGGCGCAGATCCTCGAGAGCGACGGCGCTCTGTGGTCGGCGATCAAGTCGCTGCCCCGCAGCGAGCGGTACAGCTACGACTACCAGGGCAACCAGCAGGTCCTGGACCAGATCCTGGTCAGCCCGTCGATCCGGCGCGGCTGCGGCTTCGAGTACGACAGCGTGCACATCAACTCGGAGTTCCACGACCAGATCAGCGACCACGACCCGCAGGTGCTGCGCTTCGAGCCGTGACCGACGGCGCGGTCAGGGCCGGCTGAACACGCCGTTCAGCCAGCCCTGCCACGCCTTCCCGATCGCCTCGGCGTCGGCGTCCGGCGCGAAGTCGTGGACGCTGACGCCGACCGGCGCGCCCCAGCGGCCGCGGCCGAAGACCCGGATGAGGGCGGTGCCGGTGCGCAGTCCGACGAAGTACGGGTTGCGGTAGTCCAGCACGGCGTCGAACTCCTGCGGCCCGCGCACGGTCACCCGGTCGCCCTGGGCGTCGTCCGCCGAGAGCCCGAGCGCCGCGCCGACCGCGGCGAGGCCGTCCGCGGTGGCCGACGCCCCGGGACCCTCGGCCGAGGCGAACGTCACCGGGCGGGGCGCGAAGTGCGTGAGGTACTCGCGCAGGGTGTGCAGATAGAAGTCGGTGTGCTTGGCCGCGCCGTCGTACTGGTTGTCCCAGTCGTCCGTGAAGACGCCGCTGTGCACATAGCGCACCCAGGCCCGCCGGCCGCCGTCACGCGCCTCGATGACGTGCTCGAGCTGGTTCACGCTCTGGACGGCGAACCCGACGTCCTCGCTGCGGACGGTGAGGTGGTGCGGCGGGTCCCAGGCGGTGACGGTCGAACCGAAGGCGGCGGCGCCGCCCACCCGCGGCTCGGGCGGGTCCATCGGCCACAGATACGCGCCGGTGCCGTGCGTGACCGCCTCCCACACCTGCTCCGGGGTGGCGTCGACCTCGAACTCGCTGACGATCTCGAATTCCTTGGACATGGTGAGCTCCTGCTGCCTATCGGTCCAGTTCGGGGGTCTGCTGCTGGTCCTTGACCGTCGGATGCACGGCGACGACGATCCGGTGATCGCGGCCGCCCTCCGCGTCAGGGGCGTCGTACTTGCGGATCAACGCGCCGACGCCGGCCGTCAACTCCTGGATGAACGCGGCCCGTTCCGCCGCGGAGGCGAAGCGCACCTCGCCGTCCAGAGCGAAGGTCGCCAGCCGCCGGCGGGCCTTGGCGGCCCCGGTGATCAGCGAACCGACGTCCCTGACCAGCCGGGCGCCGAGGGCGAGCATCCATCGGGCGGAGAGCTGGTCGCGGAAACGGTCCGGGTCGGGCTGCACCTGGGCGAGAGCGAGCGGCGAGATGACGTACGACGCCGCGGTCGCCCGCATCAGCCGCTCGGTGACGTTGCCCTTGCGCCGCTCGCCGGCCAGCTCGACCAGGCCGTGCCGCTCCAGCGCCTTCAGGTGGTAGTTCACCTTCTGCCGCGGCAGTCCGACCTTCCCGGCCAGCATCGCGGCCGACGCGGGTCCGGCGGCCAGCTCGGCGAGCAGTCGGGCCCGTATGGGGTCCAGGGAGGCGGCCGCGGCCTCGGGGTCCTCGATCACGGTGACGTCCAGCATGCGTCCACCGTCTCACCGAAAACTTTTTTTGTCCAGGGGACTGAAGTTTTCGGTGGAGGGCGTGTCGTCCGCGGGTCCGGCGGCGAGCACGACCGAGGCCCGACACCCGGTGGTTCGGGGTGCCGGGCCTCGGTCGGCCGAACAACGGGCAGTGGGCGGTGGGCGGCTGTCCGGAGGCAGCGGGCGGTGGGCGGCTGTCCGGAGGCAGCGGGCCGCAGGCGGCTGTCCGGGGGCGGTGGCCCAGAGGCAGCGGGCGGTTGGCGGCCGCGCGGGGCCGGCGGGCGGTGGGCGGCTGCCAGGCGGCAGTGGCCGGCTGTCCGGGGGCAGTGGGCGGTGGTCGGCGGGCGGCCACTCGGGGGCAGTCGAGCGACGATGCCGGCGCGATCAACGCCTACGGCGCTTCCTCCCGACGGCCCGGGCCCCGGCCGCGGCCAGCGTCACGGCCGCCGCGCCCGCGAGCACCGCCGGCCGCGGACGCCGCAGCGCGGGCCGCACGTCGGCGTGCGCGGTGCGTGCGGCGCGGAGGGCGTGCGGGGTGCGCGGGGCACGGAGAGTGCGCGGGGTGCGCGCCGGGCGGCGTGACGGCATCTGCGCCAGGGCCGCCAGGGCGTTTGCACGGCTCGCGGAACCCTCCCCCGGACGACGGGGACGGCCCGCCCGTTCCCGCACGTGCCGCCTGGCCTGGGACGCCGTGCTGCGCAGTTGCACGCTCACCGCGCCGGCCCGGTCCAGGAGGTCGGCGGCGCGGACGCCGGCCCGGCCGCGCACATCGGCACGGGTGACCAACTCCCCTGCCGCCGCACCCAGTCGCCTTCCGGTTCGCCCGATCTGCCGACGCAGACCGGCAGCCCTCCTGTGCGTCATCGGCGCATCCTCTCCCTGATCTCGACGACGTCGGCCCCGAGGTCCGCCGAGAAGCACCTCGATGCGGACGGCACGACCTCACGGCCCGCCGCCTCCTGCGGATTCCGAGACCTCCGGGTACCCCGGCCGCCCTCCGCCATCCCTGCTCCGGATCGCCTCGACGGCGTTGCGGCACCCTCCATCTCGTAGCATTACTTATGTATATCTCGCAGAAGAATTAAGTGGAGCTTCACGATAGTCTCGCCGAGACTACTCGCATGACGAAGCCTCCCTCGCCCCCGGCCTCCGCCTCCGCCCCTCTCCCCGCCCCCGTCCAGCCCCCCGTCTTCGGACGTGCGCTCTGCGCGATGGTCACCCCCTTCACCAGCTCGGGCGGGCTCGACCTCGACGGCGCGCAGCGGCTGGCGGACCGGCTGGTGTCCAGGGGCTGCGACGGGCTGGTGCTCTCCGGCACCACGGGCGAGTCGCCGACCACCTCGGACACCGAGAAGGCGGACCTTGTGCGGGCGGTGCGGGAGGCGGTGGGCGAGCGGGCGTCGATCGTCACGGGAGTGGGCACCTTCGACACCCGGCACACCGTGGAGCTGACATCGGACGCCGAGAAGGCGGGCGCGGACGGCGTGCTGGTGGTCGGCCCGTACTACAGCCTGCCCCCGCAGGACGCCCTGGAGGCGCACTTCCGGGACGTCGCGGACGCCTCCGGGCTGCCCGTGATGCTGTACGACATCCCCGGCCGTACCGGCGTCCGCATCGAGCCGGACACGTTGATCCGGCTCGCCGAGCACCCGAGGATCGTCGCGGTCAAGGACTGCTCCGCCGACTTCCTCGGCGCGCAGAAGGTGCTCGCCCGCACCGCGTTGGCGTACTACGCGGGCTGCGACGAACACAACCTCGCCCTGTACGCGGTCGGCGCGGCCGGATACGTCAGCACGGTCGCCAACGTGGCCCCGGAACGGATGCGTGCCGTCCTTGACGCGTTCGACGCGGGCGACACCGCCGAGGCCGCCCGGCTCCAGCGGCGGACCGTGGAACTGGTGGAGGCGATGATGGCGTCGGGTCTGCCGGGGGCTGTCACCGCCAAGGCACTGCTCGACGACATGGGGTTGCCGGCCGGTGCGGTCCGCCCGCCGCTGCGTCCTGCCGGCCGCGACACGGTGGCCGGTCTGCGCGCCGTCCACGAGCGCCTGACGGCCTGACCGCGCCCGGGCACCCGGACCGGGCTCCCGACGGACCCGGCCGACGACCCGCGCCCGCCCGACTGCCGGTGCCGGTGCCGGTGCCGGTGCCGGTGCCGCGCAATGGTCCCGGCAGCGCGGTGGCCCCCCAGCCCTCGGGCGGCCCCAGCCCTCGGGCGGCCCCACTCCCGTGCAGACTCATGGGCGCCCGGAATTGCCCGGCGGACGTGCGGCGGTGTTGCGTACGGTGGCCTCATGAGCCGACCGCTGCTCTACCTCGACGTCGACGGTCCCCTCAATCCGTATGCCGCCCGCCCCACGAAGCGACCTGCGGGCTATACGACGATCAGGGCGTCCGTGGGCCGACCGCGCCCCCTGCGGGTGTGGCTGCACCCGGAGCACGGCGCCGCTCTGCTCCGTCTCCCCTACGAGCTGTGCTGGGCCACGACCTGGATGGCGGAGGCCAACCGCTGGATCGCCCCCGTGGTCGGCCTGCCCGAGCTGCCGTACGTCGACTTCGGCGCGGCCCTGTTCGCCCACCGGCCCGACGGTGTCCACTGGAAGACGGAGACGATCGTCGCGCACGCGGCGGGCCGCCCGTTCGCCTGGGTCGACGACGAACAGTCGCCCGCCGACTCGGAGTACGTCACCGTCCACCACCCGGGACCGGCCCTGCTGCACCACGTCGACCCCCGCGTGGGCCTGCGGGACGAGGACTTCACGTCGCTGGCCGCGTTCGCCGCCGGCCTGCCGACGGGAGGCGGCGCCGTCCCCCGGCAGGCGGCGCCGGGACCGTCGTCGACACCGTCAGAAGACGGCCGAGGAGAGGAGGGGACGCGTGTCCCAGGAGGAACGTGACGCCAGGCTCGGCCTCACCGGCCTGACCGGCGCACAGCGCGAGGCCCGGATACGCCTGCTGACGGAGCAGGCGCAGCGGGAGACCGCCGCCGCGAGGGCGGCGCTGCGGGCACAACGCGCGCAGCGGGCGTCCGCGAGGGCGGCTGCCGACACGCCCGCCCCGGCGCAGGCCGGGGCGGAGGGGACCGACGACACCGCGAACACGCCCACGCGCACGTGTGGCACGACCCGTCGGGACGAATGAGCCGACGCCCTCGCCCCGGGCGTCACCGCGCACGCACCGTCGTCGCGGGCGGCCGCGGGCCGTGGGCGCGGGCCGTGGGCGGCGCGGTGATCAGTTGTGGCTGTGGAGGATCTCGTTCAGGCCGCCCCAGACCGCGTTGTTCGGGCGGGCCTCGACCGCGCCGGTGACCGAGTTGCGGCGGAACAGGATGTTCGAGGCGCCGGAGAGCTCGCGTGCCTTGACGATCTGGCCGTCGGGCATGGTGACGCGCGTGCCCGCGGTGACGTAGAGGCCCGCCTCGACGACGCACTCGTCGCCGAGGGCGATGCCGACGCCCGCCTCCGCGCCGATGAGGCAGCGCTCGCCGATGGAGATGATCACGTTGCCGCCGCCGGACAGCGTGCCCATGGTGGAGGCGCCGCCGCCGATGTCGGAGCCGTCGCCGACGATGACGCCCGCGGAGATGCGGCCCTCGACCATCGAGGTGCCGAGGGTGCCGGCGTTGAAGTTGACGAAGCCCTCGTGCATGACCGTGGTGCCCTCGGCGAGGTGCGCGCCGAGGCGGACCCGGTCGGCGTCGGCGATGCGGACGCCCTTCGGGGCGACGTAGTCCGTCATGCGCGGGAACTTGTCGATGGACGTGACCTGGAGGTGGAGTCCCTCGGCGCGGGCGTTCAGGCGGACCTTCTCGACGTCGTCGACGGCGACCGGGCCGAGCGAGGTCCAGGCGACGTTGGCGAGGTGGCCGAACATGCCGTCCAGGCTCTGCCCGTGCGGCTTGACCAGCCGGTGGGAGAGCAGGTGCAGACGCAGGTAGACGTCGTGCGCGTCGAGCGGCTTGTCGTCGAGGGAGGCGATGACCGTGCGGACCGCGACCACCTCGACGCCCCGGCGGGCGTCCGGGCCGACCGCCTTCGCGGCGGCCTCGCCGAGGAGCTCCACGGCCTGGCCGGCGGACAGCCGCTCGGTGCCGGACGGGCCCGGCTCGGCGACGAGAGCGGGCGCGGGGAACCAGGTGTCGAGAACAGTGCCGTCGGCGGCGATCGTGGCGAGGCCGGTGGCCGCGGCGCCGGTGGTGCGAGGAGCAGTCGTGTCGGTCATACGGGCAACCTAACCGGCGGGGGGCCGCAGAGGCCAACCCGCACAGCGGTGTCTCAGGAGGCGGGCCGCAGGACCCCGCCCGCCTGATGAGTTCCCCTTGGGAACCAACTGTGTCAGCATGGCCGCTCCCCCCTCTGCGAGAGGCCGGGAGCGGCTGCCGGAGGCCGGGGACGGCCGCGGAGAGGGAGGGCGGGACACATGGCGCGCAGGACGAGTCTGGAGGACTCCGGCTGTGCCATCGCGCAGTCCCTGGACGTCGTCGGGGACTGGTGGACCCTGCTGATCGTCCGGGACACCGCGCGCGGCGTGCACCGGTTCGACGAGCTCCAGCGCGAACTCGGCCTGTCCCGAAAGGTGTTGACGGAACGGCTGCGTCTGCTGGTCGAGGCGGACGTGCTCACCCGGGTGCCCTACCAGGACCGCCCGCCTCGGTACGAGTACCGGCTCACCCCGCGCGGCCGGGCCCTGCTGCCGGTCCTGGTCGCCCTCCAGGACTGGGGCGACACCTGGATCCTCGGCGACGGCAGCTCCACCGCCACGGCCGAGGAGGCGTCGGCCGAGGCGCGGCGCGTGCACGCCCTCGTGGGCGCGCGGCTTCCCGCGCTCCGGCTGGTCGACGACCGGGGAGTCCCGCGTGATCCGGTACCGGACGACGCCTCCTGCACCGTTCTCTACTGCTTTCCCGGCGCCTACGCCCGCCCCGACGGCTATCCGCCGGGCTGGACCGGCATCCCGGGCACGTCGGGCTGCACCCTGGAGTCGTGCACCTACCGCGACCGTCTGGCCGAGTTCCGCGCGGCGGGCGCCGCGGTGCACGGAGTCTCCACCCAACGCCCGGACGAGCAGCGGGCGTTCGCCGAGAAGGAGGGGCTCGGCTTCCCGCTCCTCTCCGACGCGGACCTGACGTTGATCAGCGCCCTGCGCCTGCCGACGTTCCGGGCGGCCGGGGCGAGCAGGCTGAAGCGGATGACCCTGATCGTCGACCGGGAACGGGTCGTGCGCCACGTGCAGTACCCGGTCACCGACGTCGCGGGCAGCGTGGCGGCGGCCCTGGACGCCGTGCGCGACCTCGGCGCCCGGTGAGGATGCGCGGGGCGCGCCGGCCAGCCGGGATCGGGGGCGCCCCGGGACCGGGCGGACCACCGAGGGACCGGGTGGACCGCAACGGGACCGGGCAGGCCGCCAGGACCGGGCACGCCGCCACGGGACCGGACAGGCCGCCACGGGACCAGGCAAGGCCACCACGGGAGCGGGCGGACCGCCAGGAGATGGGCGGTGTTCAGCGGCCTTCGGCGCCCGGACGCGCGGGGACGAGCAGCCGGGCCAGGGCCTCCCGGGTGTACTCCTCGTCGTAGGGGGCGTCCGTCAGCAGGACCTGGAGGCAGATGCCGTCCATCAGCGCGACCAGGGCCCGTGCGGTGCGGGGGTCGGTGCGGCGGGCGAGGAGGGCGGCGAGGTCCTCGGCCCACTCCGCGGCGACGGGGCGCAGCGCCGGGCGGCGCAGGGCGGCCAGATAGAGCTCGTACTCCAGCTCGACGCCGGTGCGGTCGCCGGCCAGCCACTCGCCGAGCAGCCCGGCCAGTTCCGTCGGCAGGTCGACGCGCGCGTCCGTCAGTCCGCCGTGCGCCGCGACCGCTTTGGCGAAGCCCTCGCTGGCCTGCCGCAGGGCGGCGGTCATCAGCTCGTCGAGCGTGGCGAAGTGGTACGTCGTGGAACCGAGCGGGACGTCGGCCTCGGCCGCGACCGAGCGGTGGCTCAGTCCGGCCAGCCCCTTCGCCCCGACGACCCGGATCGCCGCGTCGATGATCCGCTGGCGCCGCTCGGGATCGTAGCGGCGGGCCACTAGTGCGCACCGCCCAGGTTCAGCAAAACCACTCCCCCGACGATCAGCAGAACTCCCGCGATCTTGACGGGCGTCAGGGCCTCGCCGAACAGGACGAGCCCGATGAGGGCGATGGCCGCGGTGCCGGCCCCGGCCCAGATCGCGTAGGCGGTGCCGATCCCGACGGTCTTCAGCGTCTGCGCGAGGAGAAGGAAGGACAGCAGGTAGCCGACGGCCGTCAGCAGCGCGGGCCAGAGCTTGCTGAACCCTTCGCTGTACTTCATGGCCGTCGTCGCGGCCACCTCGGCGGCGATGGCGCCGGCGAGTGTCAGATATCCCATGCGTACAAGCGTACACAACGATGCGTACGGACGTACACATAGGCGCACTCGACCGCTCCCGCCGGCACCTGTCTCCCGACCGGCCATGGGCGCGCGCCCGTCGGCACACGCCCCGTACACACCGGCCATGGGCGCGCGCCCGTCGGCACCCGCCCCGTACACACCGGCCATGGGCGCGCGCCCGCAGGCACCCGCCCCGTACA
Source organism: Streptomyces sp. SAS_272 (assembly GCF_052543235.1). Classification (NCBI taxonomy): domain Bacteria; kingdom Bacillati; phylum Actinomycetota; class Actinomycetes; order Kitasatosporales; family Streptomycetaceae; genus Streptomyces; species Streptomyces sp. SAS_272. The sequence goes on from NZ_JBMNDR010000039.1 coordinate 63,338, forward strand.
CATGGGTGCGCACCCGTGCGTACGCCCCCGGTACGCACAACGGCAGGCATCGGCACCCACATCGGCACACACCGGCACACCGGAGGCCCGCCGCTCGCGCCCAAGTGACGGGAGATTCGAAAGCGTTATGGAAAGCGCTCGCCCAAACGGATGAACGCGAGCCACAGCTTCCACTACTGTTTCACCGTTCACACACCGGCACTTGCAGCCGGGACGCCGCTGGAGGAACAGCGCATGCCAGAAGACAAGTCCCGGCTGCCCCAGGAGCAACCCTGGGAGAACGGCTGGGCCCCGGACACCTCCCGGGCCCCCGGAACACGGCGCCTGTGGTTGGCCGGCGGCCTCGCCGTCGCCACCGTCCTGGCGTGCGTGACCGCGATCGCCTTGAACGACAGGCCCGTTGACCAGAGGTCCGAGGCCGGCCGGCAGCAGACGCTGTCGGACGACGAGACGGCCGGCGGCCTCATCTCCTTCGCCTCGCCCTCCGTCAGCGCATCCCCGACGCCGACGGGGAAGAAGCACACGTCCGCGTCCCCCTCGGCGTCGGCCTCGCCGGAGGCGTCCTCCTCCCCCCGGCCGCAGGGCAGTTCGTCGCCCGGCGTCTCGGCCGCCCCCTCGGCGCACGCGCCCGGGAAGCCGTCCGGCCCGCCGGCCTCCGGTGACGAAAGGTCGGTGCAGGCGGTCAACTACCCGGACCGCTACTGGCACGTGAGCGGTTCGCTGGTGAAGCTCGACGCGCCACGCGGCTCGGAGTCCCGCGAGGACTCCACCTTCCACGTGGTCAGCGGGCTGTCCGACAGCTCCTGCATCTCTTTCGCGACGCACGACGGCCGGTACCTGCGTCACCGCAACTTCGTCCTGCGCGCCGAGTACAACGACGGCTCCTCGCTGTTCCGGCAGGACGCCACCTTCTGCCCCGGCTACTCGGGGGAGCCGGGCGCGGTGCTGCTGCATTCGGTGAACTACCCCAACTACGCGCTGCGCCACAAGGACTTCGGGCTGCGCCTGGACCCGTGGGGCTACAACACCACGAACCGGGCGGACTTCTCCTTCCGGCTGGTGAGCCCGCTGGGCTGAGTCCCGGCGCCGGCGCCGCACGGACGCGCACGGAAAAGCGGCGGCGCCCCGGTCGGGGCGCCGCCGCTTTCGCACACCGCGTGCGCAGGGCTCTCGGACGTCGCAGCCTCAGACGTTGAAACCGAGCGCGCGCAGCTGCTCGCGGCCGTCGTCGGTGATCTTGTCGGGGCCCCACGGGGGCATCCAGACCCAGTTGATGCGCAGCTCGTTGACGATGCCGTCCGTGGCGGACTTGGCCTGGTCCTCGATGACGTCCGTCAGCGGGCAGGCCGCGGAGGTCAGGGTCATGTCGATCGTCGCGATGTTCGCGTCGTCGATGTGGATGCCGTAGATGAGTCCGAGGTTGACGACGTCGATGCCCAGTTCCGGGTCGACGACGTCGTACAGGGCCTCGCGGACCTCCTCCTCGGAGGCCGGCTTCATCTCCAGGGTCTCGCTCATGCCGTCTTCCTTTCGACGTCGGCGTCGGCGCCCAGCGCCTGGGCCGTCGCGTCCTTCCACGCCATCCAGCTGAGGAGGGCGCACTTGACCCGGGCCGGGTACTTGGAGACGCCGGCGAACGCGACCGCGTCCTCCAGCACCTCCTCCATCGCGTCGTCGGGCTCGATCTTCCCCTTGGACTGCATCAGCTCCAGGAAGGTCTCCTGGATCTTCTGCGCGTCGGCCAGGTCCTTGCCGACCAGCAGGTCGTTCAGCACGGAGGCGCTGGCCTGGCTGATGGAACAGCCCTGGCCCTCGTAACTGACGTCCTCGATCCTCGTGCCGTCGTACTTCACCCGCAGGGTGATCTCGTCGCCGCACGTCGGGTTCACGTGGTGCACCTCGGCGTCGCCATCGCGCAGACCACGCCCGTGCGGGTGCTTGTAGTGGTCCAGGATGACGTCCTGGTACATCGAGTCCAGCTTCATGCGCTCTCTCGCCAACCCCTCAGCCGAAGAAGTTCCGTACGTGCTCCAGACCGTCGACCAGGGCGTCGATCTCGGCCGTCGTGGAGTACAGATAGAACGACGCTCGTGTGGTCGCGGGAATTCCGTAGCGCAGGCAGACGGGACGGGCGCAGTGGTGGCCCACCCGGACCGCGATGCCCTGCTCGTCGAGCACCTGGCCCACGTCGTGCGGGTGGATGTCGCCGAGCGTGAAGGAGATCGCCGCGCCCCGGTCCTCGGCCGTCGTCGGGCCGATGATCCGCAGGTCGGGGACGTCGCCGAGCCTGCGCACCGCGTACTCGGTGAGCGCGTGCTCGTGGGCGAGGATCTTGTCCATGCCGATCGCGGACAGGTAGTCGATGGCCGCGCCGAGACCGACCGCCTGCGCGATCGGCGGGGTGCCCGCCTCGAACTTGTGCGGCGCCGGGGCGTACGTCGACGAGTGCATCGACACGGTCTCGATCATCTCGCCGCCGCCGAGGAACGGGGGCAGGTCCTCGAGCAGCTCCTGGCGGCCCCAGAGGACGCCGATGCCGGTCGGACCGCACATCTTGTGGCCGGTGAAGGCCACGAAGTCGGCCTGGAGGGCCTGCACGTCCATCGGCATGTGGGGCGCCGCCTGCGAGGCGTCGATGCACACCAGCGCGCCGACCTCCTGCGCGCGGCGCACTATCGCCTCGACGGGGTTGACCGTGCCGAGGATGTTCGACACCAGCACGAAGGAGACGATCTTCGTCTTCTCGGTGATGATCTCGTCGATGTTCGAGAGGTCGAGCCGACCGTCGTCGGTCAGGCCGAACCACTTCAGCTTCGCGCCCGTGCGCTGCGCCAGCAGCTGCCACGGCACGATGTTGGAGTGGTGCTCCATCTCGGTGATCACGATCTCGGTCTCGTGGTCGACCCGGTAGGGCTCGTCGGCCCAGCCGAGCATGTTGGCCACGAGGTTGAGCGACTCGGAGGCGTTCTTGGTGAAGATCACCTCGTCGCGGCTCGGCGCGTTCACGAACGCGGCGACCTTGTCGCGCGCGCCCTCGTACAGCGCCGTGGCCTCCTCGGCGAGCACATGCACACCGCGGTGGACGTTGGCGTTGTAGCGCTCGTAGTAGTCACTGAGAGCGTCCAGCACCTGGCGCGGCTTCTGCGAGGTCGCCGCGTTGTCCAGGTACACGAGCTTCTTGCCGTCGTGGATCTGTCGATCCAGGATGGGGAAGTCCTTGCGGATCGCCTCGACGTCGAGGAGGCCCGGCAGCTGTGTCACGCGGATACGCCACCCTTCGTGTCGACTGCGTCGTGCTTCGCGTACGCCTCGTAGCCCTCGTTCTCCAGCTTGTCGGCGAGCTCGGCGCCGCCGGACTCGACGATGCGGCCGCCGGAGAAGACGTGGACGAAGTCGGGCTTGATGTAGCGCAGGATGCGCGTGTAGTGCGTGATCAGCAGGGTGCCGACCTCGCCCGTCTCGCGGACGCGGTTGACGCCCTCGGAGACGATGCGCAGGGCGTCGACGTCCAGACCGGAGTCCGTCTCGTCGAGGATCGCGACCTTCGGCCGGAGCAGCTCCAGCTGGAGGATCTCGTGACGCTTCTTCTCACCGCCGGAGAAGCCCTCGTTGACGTTGCGCTCGGCGAAGGAGGTGTCCATGTTGAGGCGCTGCATGGCCTCCTTGACCTCCTTGACCCACAGGCGGAGCTTGGGGGCCTCGCCGCGGATCGCGGTGGCGGAGGTGCGCAGGAAGTTCGACACGGAGACACCGGGGACCTCGACCGGGTACTGCATCGCGAGGAACAGGCCGGCGCGGGCGCGCTCGTCGACGGACATCTCCAGGACGTCCTCGCCGTCGAGGGTGACGGTGCCGCCGGTGATCGTGTACTTCGGGTGACCCGCGAGCGAGTAGGCGAGCGTCGACTTGCCGGAGCCGTTGGGGCCCATGATGGCGTGTGTCTCGCCCTGCTTCACGGTGAGGTCGACGCCCTTGAGGATCTCCTTCGTGGCGTTGTCGGCCTCGACGGTGACGTGCAGGTCTCGGATTTCAAGCGTTGCCATGGGTGCCTCAGGACTCCTGGGTGAGGGAGACGAGCACGTCGTCCCCTTCGATCTTTACGGGGTATACGGGGACGGGTCGCGTCGCGGGAAGGCCGGACGGTTTGCCGGTGCGCAGGTCGAACGAGGAACCGTGCAGCCAGCACTCGATCTGACAGTCCTCCACCTCGCCCTCGGAGAGCGAGACGTTCGCGTGGGAGCAGATGTCGTGCACGGCGAACACCTCCCCCTCGGTGCGGACGACCGAGACCGGCGTGCCGTCGAGCTCCACCCTCTTGGGGGTGTCCTCCTCCAGCTCGCTCAGTCCACAGGCGCGTAGGTAGGCCATCAGACCGTGGCCTCCAGCTCGGTCTCGATCTTTCCGAGCAGTCGCTCCTCGATGTCGGCCACGCCGATCTGCTGGACCAGCTCGGCGAAGAAGCCGCGGACCACCAGGCGACGGGCCTCGTCGGCCGGGATGCCGCGGGCCATCAGGTAGAAGAGCTGCTCGTCGTCGAAGCGACCGGTGGCCGAGGCGTGGCCGGCGCCCACGATCTCGCCGGTCTCGATCTCCAGGTTCGGCACCGAGTCGACGCGCGCGCCGTCCGTGAGGACCAGGTTGCGGTTCATCTCGTAGGTGTCGGTGCCCTCGGCCTTGGCCTCGATGAGCACGTCACCGATCCACACGGCGTGCGCGGCCTCGCCCTGGAGGGCGCCCTTGTAGACGACGTTGGACTTGCAGTGCGGCATGTTGTGGTCGACCAGCAGGCGGTGCTCCTGGTGCTGGCCGGCGTCCGTGAAGTACAGACCGAACAGCTCGGCCTCGGCGCCCGGACCGGCGTACGTCACGCGCGGGTGGAGGCGGACGAGGTCGCCGCCGAAGGTCACCACGACCGACTTGAAGCTCGCGTCCCGGCCGACGAGGGCGTTGTGCTGGGCCACGTGCACGGCCTTGTCGTCCCAGTCCTGGACGGAGACGACGGTCAGCTTCGCGCCGTCCCCGAGGACGTAGTCGACGTTGGCGGCGATCACGGCGTCGCCGGTGTGGTCGATGACGACGACCGCCTCGGCGAACGCGCCCAGCTCGATGACCTGGTGGCCGTAGGACACCCCGCCCTCGCCGTGCACCGCGATGCGGATCGGCTCGGTGAGGACCGTCTCCTTGGGGACGGTGACCACGCCGGCCTTCTCGAACGCCGAGTACGCCTGGGCCGCGATCCGGTCCACCGGGACGCCGGCCTTGCCGAGACGCGGGTCGTCGCGGTCCACGAGTTCGACCGTGACGCCCTCGGGGGCCTCGACGGCGACCTTCACGCCGTCGCCCGTCGCGACGGCGGTGCCGTCGTGCAGGCCGCGCAGCCGCTCCAGCGGCGTGAACCGCCACTCCTCCTCGCGACCGTGCGGGACCGGGAAGTCCGCGACGTCGAAGGACGGGGGCGCGCTCATGCGCGTGGCGACGGTCGACTCGGCGGCCACCGCGATCTGGCCGGCGGTCGTGCTGCCCACCGGGATGTTCTGAGCCTCAGCCATGGCTGTCGGTCTGCTCTCTTCCTACGTCAGATTTCGCTAGCTGCTTGCCTGGGGGCGGGTCTTAACCGACCGCGCCTTCCATCTGCAGCTCGATCAGCCGGTTGAGCTCGAGGGCGTACTCCATGGGCAGCTCCTTCGCGATGGGCTCGACGAAGCCGCGCACGATCATCGCCATCGCCTCGAACTCGGTCATGCCACGGCTCATCAGGTAGAAGAGCTGGTCGTCGCTGACCTTGGAGACGGTGGCCTCGTGGCCCATGGACACGTCGTCCTCACGGACGTCCACGTAGGGGTACGTGTCGGAACGGGAGATGGTGTCGACGAGCAGCGCGTCGCACAGCACGTTCGACTTGGAGCCGTGCGCGCCCTCGCCGATCTCGACGAGACCGCGGTAGGAGGTGCGGCCGCCACCGCGCGCCACCGACTTGGAGACGATGTTGGACGAGGTGTTCGGCGCCATGTGGACCATCTTGGAGCCGGCGTCCTGGTGCTGGCCCTCGCCCGCGAAGGCGATGGAGAGGGTCTCGCCCTTGGCGTGCTCGCCCATCAGGTAGACGGCCGGGTACTTCATCGTCACCTTGGAGCCGATGTTGCCGTCGATCCACTCCATGGTCGCGCCCTCGTACGCCACGGCGCGCTTGGTGACCAGGTTGTAGACGTTGTTCGACCAGTTCTGGATGGTCGTGTAACGGCAGCGGGCGTTCTTCTTGACGATGATCTCGACCACGGCGCTGTGCAGCGAGTCCGACTTGTAGATCGGGGCCGTGCAGCCCTCGACGTAGTGCACGTAGGCGCCCTCGTCGACGATGATCAGGGTCCGCTCGAACTGGCCCATGTTCTCCGTGTTGATACGGAAGTAGGCCTGGAGCGGGATCTCGACGTGCACGCCCTTCGGCACGTAGATGAAGGAGCCGCCGGACCACACCGCGGTGTTCAGCGACGCGAACTTGTTGTCGCCGACCGGGATGACCGTGCCGAAGTACTCCTTGAAGAGCTCCGGGTGCTGCTTCAGCGCGGTGTCGGTGTCGAGGAAGATGACGCCCTGCTCCTCCAGGTCCTCACGGATCTGGTGGTAGACGACCTCGGACTCGTACTGGGCCGCGACGCCCGCGACGAGGCGCTGCTTCTCCGCCTCGGGGATGCCGAGCTTGTCGTACGTGTTCTTGATGTCCTCGGGCAGGTCCTCCCAGGACTCCGCCTGCTTCTCCGTGGAGCGCACGAAGTACTTGATGTTGTCGAAGTCGATGCCCGACAGGTCCGAGCCCCAGTTCGGCATGGGCTTCTTCTCGAAGAGCCTGAGGCCCTTGAGGCGGAGCTTCGTCATCCACTCGGGCTCGGACTTCTTCGCCGAGATGTCCCGGACGACGTCCTCGTTGATGCCGCGCTTCGCAGAGGCGCCGGCCGTGTCGGAGTCGGCCCAGCCGTATTCGTACTTGCCCAGACCCTCGAGTTCGGGGTGGGCAGTCTCCGTGGGGAGAGTCATGCGGGGTTCCTCCCGGCCGTGCTTGCGGATGCGTTCTGGGTGGCTGTGGAAACTCTGGGGATGAACGTCGTGCAGACGCCGTCGCCGTGCGCGATGGTCGCCAGCCGCTGGACGTGCGTCCCGAGCAGCTGAGAGAAGATCTCGGTCTCCGCATCGCAGAGCTGCGGGAACTTCTCCGCGACATGGGCGACGGGGCAGTGGTGCTGGCACAGCTGCTCGCCGACCGGTGCGCTGCGCGCCGTAGCAGCGTACCCGTCTGCGCTCAGGGCCTTCGCCAGGGCTTCGGTGCGCTGCTCGGGGGCGGCCGCCTCGATCGCCTCACGGTATCCGGCGGCCTGCTCGGCGATCCTCGCGCGCGCGAAGGCGACCACGGCCTCGTCCCCGCCGAAGCGGTCCTGGATCCAGCGCAGGGCGTCCGCGGCGAGCTTGTCGTAGGACTGGTCGAAGGCGTCCCGGCCGCAGTCGGTGAGGGCGAAGACCTTGGCCGGACGGCCGCGGGTGCGCGTGCCGTACACGCGCTGCTCACGGGGCTGCACGACGTCGTCGGCGACCAGCGCGTCGAGGTGCCTGCGCACGGCGGCCTGGGTGAGGCCCAGCCGGCCGGCCAGCTCGGCGACGGTCGAGGGCCCGTGGTCCAGGATGGACCGCGCGACCCGGTTGCGCGTCGAGCGCTCACCGGTCGCGAGCTCCTCCTGCGGGGTCCCCGTTGGGGTCTCCCGAGCCTCGCCGACGTTTTTCACAACGCCATTGTTGCGTAATTCCTCAGGGGCAGGCAAGCCGTGCTTGATCCACCCGGCGGTGCCCTGCATCACTTAGGCATACCTAATCTGACCTGGAGAAACGATCTCCGATCGATCGGCGGCGCCCGGCCCGGCGGACAAACGGCTGGTCGGCGGGGCCGTCTTCCAGGAGACTGCCCGACCATGCCCACACCTGCTCCCACCGGCCCGCTCGTCACCCGCAGCACCCTCGCGGCGGACCTCGGCGCGCTCGGTGTCCAATCCGGAGAAATCCTCCTGGTCCACTCCTCCCTCGGTTCCCTCGGCTGGGTGTGCGGGGGCGCCGTCGCGGTCGTGCAGGGACTGCTGGACGCGCTCGGCCCGGACGGCACGCTCGTGGTCCCGGCCCACAGCGGGCAGCTGTCCGATCCGGCGGCCTGGAGCGATCCGCCGGTGCCCGAGCCGTGGTGGGAGACCATCCGGGCGGCGATGCCCGTCTACGACCCCCTCATCACCCCCACCCGCGGCGTCGGCGTCATCCCGGAGACGGTCCGCACCTGGCCGGGCGCCCGGCGCAGCGCGCATCCGCACGCCTCCTTCGCGGCGCTCGGGGCGCGGGCCGCCGAGATCGTCGCCGGACACGCGCCCGACTGCCGGCTGGGCGAGAACAGCCCCCTGGCCCGCCTGGAGCAGGAGGGCGCGCGGGTGCTCCTGCTCGGCGCGGGCTACGGGGCGTGCACCAGCTTCCACCTCGCCGAATACCGCATTCCCGCTCCGCTGGTGCGGGTCGGACGGCCCGGTCCGGACGGCTGGGAGATGGTCACCGAGGTGTCGGTCAGCGCCGCCCGCTTCGACGAGCTCGGCCATGACTTCGAACGGGACCGACCCGTCGTGCGGGGCGGGGTCGGCGCGGCCGACGCCCGGCTGTTCCCGGTCGCGGACGCGGTGGCCTACGCGCAGCGGTGGCTGCCCCTGCACCGTTCCCGCGAGGACGAGTGCTGAGCACCCCGGCGGGCCGACCCGGCCGGCGGCGGCCGGTTCCCGTACCCGCCGGTCCGGCTTCCCGACCGCGAACCTAGACTCTTGAGCCATGCGAAGTGAGCCTGTCGTCCGGGTCCAGGCCCTGGTGAAGCGGTACGGGGCGAAGACCGCGGTGAACGGCCTCGATCTGACGGCCCGGGCGGGCGTCACCGCCGTCCTCGGACCCAACGGCGCCGGCAAGACGACCACGGTCGAGACCTGCGAGGGGTACCGCAGACCGGACTCCGGCACCGTGCGCGTGCTCGGCCTCGACCCGGTGGGGCAGGCCGCCGAGCTGCGTCCCCGGATCGGCGTGATGCTGCAGTCGGGGGGCGTGTACTCGGGCGCGCGGGCCGACGAGATGCTCCGGCACATGGCGAAGCTGCACGCGCATCCGCTGGACGTCGACTCCCTCGTCGAGCGCCTCGGTCTCGGCTCGTGCGGCCGTACGAGCTACCGCCGGCTCTCCGGCGGCCAGCAGCAGCGCCTCGCGCTCGCGATGGCCGTCGTCGGCCGCCCGGAACTGGTCTTCCTGGACGAGCCGACGGCCGGCCTCGACCCGCAGGCCCGCCGCGCCACCTGGGATCTGGTGCGTGACCTGCGCGCGGACGGCGTCTCGGTCATCCTGACCACCCACCACATGGACGAGGCCGAGCAGCTCGCCGACGACGTGGCGATCATCGACGCCGGCACGGTGATCGCGCAGGGCTCCCCCGAGGAGCTGTGCCGCGGCGGCGCCGAGAACACCCTGCGCTTCACCGGCCGTCCCGGGCTCGACGTCGGCTCGCTGCTGAAGGCCCTGCCGGCCGACAGCTCGGCCGCCGAGCTGACCGCGGGCTCCTACCGGATCGTGGGCAAGGTCGACCCCCAGCTGCTCGCCACGGTGACCTCGTGGTGCGCGCAGCACGGGGTGATGCCGGACCGGATCTCGGTGGAACGCCACACCCTGGAGGACGTCTTCCTCGAACTCACCGGCAAGGAGCTGCGCTCGTGACCGCCACCGGCACCTACACCCCCCGGCCCGGCGCGGCCCCGCTCCCCCGCATGATCGCGGCCCAGGCGGCGCTGGAGACGAGGATGCTGCTGCGCAACGGCGAGCAGCTGCTGCTCACCGTGGTGATCCCGACGCTCCTGCTGGTGCTGTTCAGCACGGTGGACGTCGTCGACACCGGCGCGGGCGAGGCGGTGGACTTCCTCGCCCCCGGCATCCTGGCGCTCGCCGTGATGTCGACGGCCTTCACCGGCCAGGCCATCGCCACCGGCTTCGAGCGCCGCTACGGGGTGCTGAAGCGGCTCGCCTCCTCCCCGCTGCCCCGCTGGGGCCTGATGACGGCGAAGACGCTGTCGGTGCTGGTCACCGAGGTCCTCCAGGTGATCCTGCTGACGGCGATCGCCTTCGCGCTGGGCTGGAATCCGCACGGCGACCCGGCGGCCGTCGTGCTGCTCCTGGTCGCCGGCACGGCCGCCTTCTCCGGGCTCGGCCTGCTGATGGCGGGCACTCTGAAGGCGGAGGCGACGCTGGCCGCGGCGAACCTCGTCTTCCTGCTGCTGCTGGTGGGCGGCGGGGTGATCGTGCCGCTGGACAAGTTCCCGCCCGGTGCGCAGGACGTGCTCGGGCTGCTGCCCGTCACCGCGCTCTCCGACGGCCTGCGGGACGTCCTCCAGCACGGCGCGGGAATGCCCTGGGGCGACCTCGGGATCCTGGCGGTCTGGGCCGTCGTCGGGCTCGCGGCGGCCGGCCGCTTCTTCCGCTGGGAGTAGCGCCGCCCGGCCACCGGGGACCCTCGTGAAACCGTGCACAAGCGGCCCGCTTACGATGGGACGCGTGCTGAACGTGACCCGTGCCGACGCCGTAGCCGCCGTGCGCAACCCCCTCGCCTTCATCGCCGCACGCTGGACCCCCGCTCCCCGGACGGTTCGGCGGGCGGCTCTCTTCGCGCTCGTGATGTCGGTGGTGATCGTGGTCACCGGCGGCGCGGTCCGGCTCACGGGCTCCGGCCTCGGCTGCCCGACCTGGCCCAAGTGCACCGACGACTCGCTCACCGCGACGAGCGCGATGGGCTTCCACGGCGCCATCGAGTTCGGCAACCGCATGCTGACGTACGTGCTGTGCGCGGCCGTCGGCTGGGCGATCATCGCCGCGCGCTCGGAGAAGCCGTACCGCCGCAGCCTGACCCGGCTGGGCTGGGCACAGTTCTGGCTGGTGATGAGCAACGCCGTGCTCGGCGGGATCGTCGTGCTCGTCGGACTCAACCCGTACACGGTCGCGGCGCACTTCCTGGCCGCCTCGGCGCTGATCGCGGTCGCCGCGGTGATGTGGCAGCGCGCCAAGGAGGGCGACGGGGAGCCCCGCCCGCTGGTCGGCAGGCCCGTACAGCAGCTGGTGTGGTTCCTGGTCCTCGCCTCGACGCTGCTGATCGCCGTGGGCACGGTGGTCACCGGCGCGGGACCGCACGCCGGCGACTCCAGCGAGGTCGAGCGGATGCCGCTGGACTGGGAGACGGTTGCCAAGCTGCACGCCGTGCTCGCCTGGATCGTGGTGACGCTGACCTTCGCCCTGTGGTTCATCCTCAAGGCGGTGGACGCCCCGAAGAGCCCGCTGGACCGTACCCGGGACCTGTTCCTGGTGCTGCTCTCGCAGGGCGTCATCGGCTACGTCCAGTACTTCACCGACCTTCCCGAGGTCCTCGTCGGACTGCACATGCTCGGATCGTGCCTGGTGTGGATCGCCGTCCTGCGGGTGCCGCTGGCGCTGCGCGAACGCGGCGGGACGACGACGGCCGGCCTGCCGCACCCGGCCACGGAGGCGACGGCCGGCACACGCGCCTGAGCCGCCCGCCGCCTGTCCGGGCCCGCCTGTCCGGGCGGCTCAGCCCAGCCCGTAGACCCTGCGGGCGTTGCCCGCCGCGATCAGTCCGGCCACCCGCTGCGCGTCCCCGGGCGACCACGCGCCCTCCGCGACCCAGCCGCCCAGCACCCGCGCCAGCGCCTCGCGGAACAGCCGGGCCCCGACCACGTGCAGCTCGGGCAGCCCGTGTGCGCCGGTGGAGAAGAGGATCTTCCCGAAGGGCGCCAGCTCCAGGATCTCCGCGAGGACGGTCGCCGCACGGGCGCCGGTCCTGACGAGGGCCGCCCCGGAGTCGGCGTACACGTGCGGGAAGACTCCCGCGAGGTGGGCGGCGTGCCGGTGGTAGGGGTAGCCGTGCAGCAGGACGAGATCGGTGCCGAGGCCGGCCGTGGCGCGGACGAAGTCGGTGAGCAGAACGGGGTCGGTGCGGTCGATCCGCGCACCCGGCGCCCCGAGGCCCGCGTGCAGCTGCAGGGGAAGCTCGGAGGCGACGGCACTCCACAGCAGGTGCCGCAGCAGCACCGGGTCGCTCAGCTCGCCGCCGACCCTGCGCGCGGCCAGCCAGCGGCCCGCCGCGCCGCGCACCTCTCCCGGTCCCGGCGGCTCGGGCGCGAGCGCGAGGCCGTGCCGCAGGCCCGCGACGGAGGTGAACGCCACGGCGCTCGCGGCGGCCCCGTGGACCGCCTCGGCGAGGTTCGCCAGGAAGGACTCGACGGTGCCGGAGGTGTCGGCGACCTGCTCGGCGAGGAGTTCCAGACGCACGATCTCGCGGGCCTCGGCGCCGCCCGTGGAGGCCAGCTCGCCCGGTCCGGTGAGATCGCCGGGCAGGCCGGTGTCGACCAGGTACGTCGTGATGCCGCTGCCGCGCAGCAGCCGACGGCCCGCCTCCAGTGCGCCGAGTTCACGACGCCGGGCGAGGTAGCGGGCGGGCGGCGCGTGCGGTTCCAGGCCGAGCAGCGGGGGGCACCAGCGGCGCACCGCGAACCCCGTCTGCGTGTCGAACAGCGTGGTGCCGGGGGCCGGCGGGCCCGAGGTCAGGGCCAGCTGGGCCTCGAAGGTGCCGAGACCCAGCTCCGTTCGCAGGACGCCGTGGCAGTGCTGGTCCACCAAGGACGGCGTTTCGATCATCCGGACTCCCGGGAGATGGACCACGTCGCTTCCAAGGGTCCTAACGGGTGACCGGGGCGTCAGGTGTTGCTGGCGGCCGACTGTTCGCCGCTCAGCCGTTCTTCGGACCGCCGACCTGGATGCCCGCCATCCGCGTCCACTCGTAGGGTCCGGTCCGCACCTTCGCCGCGAGCTCGCCGTCGAAGGCCTCGTGGACGGTGATGCCGGCCTTCTCGACGGCCAGCCCGGCGACGGCGACCGAGGGGGCCACCAGGTCGCCCCAGCCGCCGTCCTCGCCGACCAGGACGATACGGGCGCCGCGCTCGCCGAGGTGCGCGACCTGGCCCTCGGCTCCGCCGTGCTCCTTGGCGAAGGCGCTGATCCGCCGGGCGAGCCGTGCCGCCGTGCGCTCGGACTTCGCGGCCTGCTTGGCGTCGGCGGTCTCGTCAACCTGCTTGGTGTCTGCCATGGCCAGGATGCTACCGACGGGTAGATCGAACGGCGACGGCCGGGGTGCGTGGCCTTGACCACGCACCCCGGCCGTGAGCCGTGAAGAGGGAGCGGCGCGCAGCGGCTACCGCAGGAAGGGGTCCACCGCGACCGCCACGAAGAGCAGCGACACATAGGTGATGGACCAGTGGAACAGCCGCATCTCCTTCAGCTTGCCGCCCGTGACCTCCGCCTTCGCCCGGTTCTGCAGTCCGTGCGCCTCCCACAGCCACCAGCCGCCCGCCGTCAGCGCGACCGCGGTGTAGAACCAGCCGGTGTAGCCCAGCGGCTGCAGCAGCAGTGAGACGCCGACCATCACCCAGCTGTAGAGGACGATCTGCTTGGCGACGGTCTTGTTGGAGGCGACGACCGGCAGCATCGGCACGCCGACGCGCGCGTAGTCGTCCTTGACCTTCATGGACAGCGGCCAGTAGTGCGGCGGCGTCCAGAAGAACATGACGAGGAAGAGGACGACCGGCGCCCAGGACACCGAGTTCGTCACGGCCGACCAGCCGATCAGGACCGGCATGCAGCCCGCGATGCCGCCCCACACGATGTTCTGCGAGGTGCGCCGCTTGAGGATCATCGTGTAGACGACGACGTAGAAGAGGAGCGCGCCGAGGGCGAGCCAGGCCGACAGCCAGTTGACGGTGAGGCCGAACAGCAGGGTCGAGACCACCGCGAGGGTGATTCCGAAGGCCAGGCATTCACGCGGGCTGACCATCCCGGTGACCAGCGGACGCTGCGAGGTGCGGTCCATCAGGGCGTCGATGTCGCGGTCGATGTACATGTTCAGCGCGTTCGCGCCGCCTGCGGACAGATAACCGCCCAGGCAGGTCAGAACCACCAGGCCGAGGTCCGGAACGCCCTGCTGCGCCAGGAACATCACCGGGACGGTGGTGATCAGCAGCAGTTCGATGATCCGCGGCTTGGTCAGCGCCACGAACGCCTTGACCCGGGCCCCGACCGGCCGCCGGCTCGGGCTCTGGCTCGCCCCGACAATCCCCACTGGACGGGATTCAACGGCCGTCACGCACACCCCTGACAGAGACTCCCAGCGAGCTCCCCACGTGAATACGGGGTAAAGGCTCGCGCGTACCACGCCACTGTAGACGTTGCCCATACCCCGATATTCGCGGGGGTGGGGTCGTGTTGGACGGCGCCCGCGGAAGAGCCGGAAGGCACTCTGTTGAGCACTCGTACGAGCGGCTCCGTATTCACTTGCTGAACAGGAAACTCACCGGTCGGCGGGCGGATCGCGAAGCTACCCGGCAGTCTGGAATGACTCGAAAAAATGCACGTTCTGACGGGGGTAGGCTCGACAACGGCCGGTGGGCGCCGCGTGCACCGGCATTCGACATGCGTGACATGTGGAGAGGAGCCCTGACCCAGGGTGAGCACCAAGCCGACCACCACAGACCTCGAGTGGACCGAGCTGGACCAGCGGGCCGTGGACACCGCCCGCGTCCTGGCCGCCGATGCCGTACAGAAGGTCGGCAACGGCCATCCCGGTACGGCGATGAGCCTGGCGCCTGCCGCGTACACCCTCTTCCAGAAGGTGATGCGACATGACCCGGCGGACGCCGACTGGGTCGGCCGCGACCGCTTCGTGCTGTCCGCGGGCCACTCGTCCCTGACGCTGTACACCCAGCTGTACCTGGCCGGTTTCGGCCT